>NZ_JBBMQI010000014.1:0-93021 GCF_038899935.1 Pacificibacter sp. AS14 | reverse complement strand
CGGTAAGGGGGGTTCTAAGGCTAACAAACAAAGCCCGCAAGCCCTTTTTAGAAAGTTTGTGAACTTTTCTTGAAAAAGAACGTAACAATTTGAAAAAGAACAATAAAATATGAAACTTTGCACGCTAACATGTCAACAGTAGACTTTAGCGCGGTGCACCGCTGGCCCAGGCTTGTTGCTGCGAACAGTTTTACCACTAGATGTGGTATCATGCCCCCTTAGAGGCGACTCGGAACATGCCCGAACTGCGATTCCAAGCTCTCTGCGTAAATCAGGACTTCACCGCGCGGCGCTTAGGTTTAATGCGCAATGCCAACAAACCCACGATGACAGCTAAGTAGATAAGTGGTTCAAGCTGCCAACCTTTGACCAGCCAAACGAAATGCACGCCGCCCAGTATGACCGCTGGGTATGTCAGCTTGTGCAAGCTACGCCATTTGGGGCCGAGCTTGCGCAGTGACCAATTGTTCGATGTGATCGCCAAAGGGATCATCAAGACAAAGCCCGCCATGCCGATTGTTATATAAGGGCGCTTTAGTATATCTTTCACGATTTGATCTACGATCTGCACATCCAGCACCAACCAGACCAGCAGATGTAAGAAGATATAAAAGAACCCGATCAACCCAAGAGCGCGGCGAAACTTGATCAGGCTGATACCCGTAAACCGTCGCAACGGTGAGATCGCCAGCACGGCAATGAGGATTTGAAGCCCCAACTCGCCCATTTCGTGTTCAAGCGATTTCACAGGATCAACGCCGAGCTTTCCGTTGAGGGCCGCAAAAAACATGAAAACTGGCGGAATAACTGCCACTATATAAAGAGGCCATGCAGGGACACGACGCAGAACCCCATTCACGGCTTGAGCGACAGTTTGTTTGACTTGCGTGAAAGAGGAAAAAGAAATCATCGAGCGTCCTTGTGCAGAGCAATAAAAAGGGGCCGCCGAAGCCGCCCCCAGTGATGTAAAATGGCTTAGTAGTTTTTTGTGAGATCCAGATCTTTGTAAAGATCACCAACCTGCTCTTGGTAACCATTGAACATGACAGTCTGCAGGCGGCTGGCAAACAGGCCGCCGCCGATGCGACGCTCTGAGGATTGCGTCCAACGCGGATGGCTGACCTCTGGATTGACGTTAGAGTAGAAACCATACTCTTTCGCGTTGATCGACTTCCACGTGTTCAGAGGCTGGGTGTCTGTCAGTGTGATTTTCACGATCGACTTGATCGACTTGAAACCATATTTCCATGGCACGACCAAACGCAGCGGCGCGCCGTTTTGATTTGGCAGTTCCTTGCCGTACAAGCCCGTCGCCATAAGCGTCAAAGGATGCATCGCCTCATCAAGGCGCAACCCTTCGACATAAGGCCAGTCCAGCAAGGCACGTTTTTGGCCAGGCATTTCTTCAGGACGGAACAGCGTTTCAAAGCGTACGTATTTGGCGGAAGACTGAATACCTGCGAGGTTTAGCAGTTGATTCAACTCAAAGCCGTTCCAAGGGATAACCATTGACCAAGCTTCGACACAACGGAAACGGTAAATGCGTTCGTCAATATCAACTTTAGCCAAGATATCCGCAAGATCATACGAGCCAGGTCGATCAACCAAACCGTCGATTTCCACGGCCCAAGGGTCGGTGGTCAGAGTATGAGCGTTCTGCGCGGGGTCTTCTTTGCCTGTGCCGAACTCGTAGAAGTTATTGTAGGATGTAATCTCTTCGAATGTGTTGGGTTTTTCAGTCGTGTCGAACCCTTTGATTTCGAAGACTGGCGCGTCTTGAGCACGTGCAGGAGAGGCCCCCAAAAGACCCGCGCCAAGTGCCGCGCCGCCCCCGACCAAACCGCTCATAAGACTGCGGCGATTTAGGTAAGTGCTCTCGGGCGTAACGGCTGAGTATTTTAGGTCGCTTTTAAAAGTCATGACGGGCTCTCCACGGTGATTTGAATATAGATAGCCCGCCACGCCTATTTCTCAAAGCAAACTCATCTCACGTCTTCGTTGGCTCTTTGTAACTTGGCACAATACGCTCTAGCTCTTTAGACGTGCCATCTGCCTGCACAATCCGTACGTGATGGCGGCGCATTTGGCGCGGCTCAAGCACCCCAACCGAATGCGCAATCATTTCAAGCTCTTTGATCGACGCAGCGGCATAGGCGGCCACCTTTTTATATTTATCCTCGACAACCAAGCCGCCCTGCAAATGCGGATCATGCGTCGTGATCCCAGTTGGGCAAGTGTTCTTGTTGCACTTCAACGCCTGAATGCAGCCGAGGCTAAACATAAATCCACGCGCAGAACATACGAAATCAGCGCCTGCACAAATGGCCCATGCAATGTCTGCAGGGTTCACAAGTTTACCGCCGGCGATAATTCGAATGCGATCATGCAACCCGTATTTGTCGCGCAGATCGACAATGCGGATCAAAGACTCTTTGATTGGCATGCCAACCAAATCCATCAACGGCATTGGTGCCGCACCCGTGCCCCCCTCACCGCCGTCGATGGTGATAAAGTCTGGTGCCGAATCTTCTCCGCGCTCTTTGATCAAAGCAAAGAATTCGGCCCAAGGACGTGACGACCCGACCACGAATTTAAAACCAACCGGTTTGCCCGTCACTTCGCGAATGTGGCCAATAAAATCCAAAAGGTCGCCAAAGTCATCTACTTCGCGATGCCGATTGGGCGAAATGCCGTCTTCGCCTGGTTTTAACCCACGGATTTGTGCAATCTCAGCGGTGATTTTGGCAGCAGGAAGAATGCCACCCTTGCCCGGCTTTGCACCTTGACTCAGCTTAATCTCAAACATGCGAACTGTTTCGTGTGCCGCCATGGCGCGCAGTTTGTCGTCATCAAGATTGCCAGCGTCATCGCGGATACCGTATTTTGCAGTTCCGATTTGATAGACCAAATCTGCGCCGCCCTCGAGATGGAACGGGGACAGACCGCCTTCTCCGGTGTTCATCCAAATACCCGCTTCTTTAGCGCCTTTAGACAACGCTAAAACAGCCGGTTTTGAAATCGCACCAAAGGACATGCCCGAGATGTTGAAAATCGAATTGGCAATAAAGGGTGTTCTGCACTTTTCGCCGATAACCATGGGATCTGTGGTCGCGAATTGATCATCAAGAGGCGGGAAGGTTGCGTTGGCAAAAAGTGTCGTGCCAGGCACAGACAGATTCCGAGTAGAACCAAACGCGATGGTATTGCCCTTTTTGTTAGCGGCACGGTAAATCCAATCACGCTGCGCACGGTTGAAAGGCAATTCCTCGCGGTCCATTGCAAAGAAGTATTGGCGAAAGAACTCACCCAATTCTGTGAACAAACTGCGGAAATGCCCAATGACTGGATAGTTGCGCAAAACGGCATCGCGGGTTTGCCGCTTATCAAAAATATACAGCGCCATAGCACCCAGCGCCAGGGCACCCAACACAAACACAAAAAACAGCGCCATCACTTGCAGCGCGCCCATTGCCCAAATCCACATATTATATTCCTAATCCGATTTGATTTGGCGCGACCCTGCCATAATTAAAATAAGAGACAACCGTGTTAGCGCTATCCAGTTCTCAAAATTGCCTATTTTTCAGCATACTTTCGTATGCACATTTAAGAACAGAGTTTCAGGTCTCGCCTGATAGAAAAAGGCGACCCCCATTTGGAGCCGCCTTTCACTATAGTCATTTTTAATCAATGTTTAATGAACAATTGCGTCATCTGGCTTTGGACGATTGGTGGCCCCCTTGCGGTCGCCAATGATCAATCCATCGACACCAGCAGTGACTTCGATGGATTCGCCATCTTTTATGTCGCCAGACAACAAGCGTTCTGCCAGCGGGTCTTGCAAAGCGCGCTGGATCACCCGTTTGAGCGGACGCGCCCCAAACACAGGATCATAGCCCTCATCCGCAAGCCATGCTTTCGCGCCATCATCAAGCACAACAGACATATTGCGCCGCGCGAGGCGTTTGTCCAAAAGCCCAAGCTGGATCTTCACGATGCCGCCCATATCGGCCCGTGCCAAACGGTCAAAGATGATGGTCTCGTCCAAGCGGTTCAAAAACTCAGGCCGGAAATGCGCCCGCACTGCGTCCATCACATCGCGTTTCGCCGCAGCCGGATCAGCCCCATCAGGCATTTGGCTGAGCGCCTGCGCCCCAAGGTTCGACGTGAGAATGATCAGCGTTTGCTTGAAGTCCACAGTCCGCCCTTGGCCGTCCGTCAGCACACCGTCATCCAATACTTGCAACAGCACGTTGAACACATCGGGGTGGGCCTTTTCCACCTCATCGAACAGCACCACCTGATAGGGGCGACGCCGCACAGCTTCGGTCAAAACACCACCCTCATCATAACCAACATAGCCGGGAGGTGCCCCGATCAGACGCGATACAGCGTGTTTTTCCATGAACTCGGACATATCGATCCGAACCATCGCGTTATCGTCGTCAAACAAGAACTCGGCGACAGCTTTGGTCAGCTCGGTTTTACCCACGCCTGTTGGGCCTAGGAACAAGAACGACCCCAAAGGACGGTTCTCGTCGTTCAAACCAGCACGCGCCCGGCGCACAGCATTGGCAACAGCACGCACCGCACTGTGTTGACCGATGACGCGGTTGTGCAGTTCGTCTTCCATGCGCAACAATTTTTCGCGGTCCCCTTCGAGCATCTTAGAAGTCGGAATACCTGTCCAGCGTTCAACCACTTCTGCGATCTGTTCAGGTCCCACGGCTTCCTCGACCAAGAGATCTTGAGCCTCGTGACCTTCTGCGGATTCGACCTGTTTTTCCAACTGCGGGATCACACCGTAAGACAGCTCGCCCGCTTTGGCCAAGTTGCCTTCGCGTTTGGCGATTTCCAGATCAGCGCGTGCACGATCCAGTTTCTCTTTCAGATCACGTGTGCCTTCCAGCTTGTCACGCTCTGCTTGCCATTTGGCGGTCATGCCTGCGGATTTTTCCTGCAAATCAGCCAGTTCTTTTTCTAGCTTTTGCAAACGGTCCTTTGAAGCGACATCATCCTCTTTCGACAGGGCCATGGCTTCGATTTGCAGCTGCAAAATTTGGCGATCCAATTGGTCCAGCTCTTCTGGCTTGCTGTCCACTTCCATGCGCAAACGGCTACCCGCCTCGTCGATCAAGTCGATGGCTTTGTCCGGCAAGAACCGATCTGTGATATAGCGGTGCGACAGCGTTGCCGCCGCGACCAAGGCCGCGTCCGAAATACGCACGCCGTGGTGCACTTCGTATTTTTCTTTGATCCCGCGTAAAATTGAGATCGTATCCTCAACGGTTGGCTCTTCGACCACGATCGGTTGGAAGCGCCGCGCCAAGGCTGCGTCTTTTTCGACGTATTTACGGTACTCGTCCAAAGTGGTCGCGCCGATACAATGCAGCTCGCCACGGGCCAGCGCTGGTTTGATCAAATTGGCCGCATCCATCGCGCCATCGCTTTTGCCCGCGCCAACAAGCGTGTGCATTTCGTCGATGAACAAGATGATTTCGCCAGAAGCCGCCTCGATCTCTTTCAAGATTGATTTCAGCCGCTCTTCGAACTCACCGCGATATTTTGCACCCGCGATCAGCGCGCCCATATCAAGCGCCATCAATTTCTTGTTGCGCAGGGATTCAGGCACGTCACCATCGATGATGCGCAGGGCAAGACCTTCGGCAATCGCGGTTTTACCCACGCCCGGTTCCCCGATCAAAACAGGATTATTTTTAGTGCGGCGCGACAAAACCTGCATGGCACGGCGAATTTCTTCGTCGCGGCCAATAATGGGATCGATTTTTCCCTCTTCGGCAGCTTCGGTCAGATCGCGAGCATATTTCTTCAACGCCTCATAGCCATCCTCGGCAGAGGCACTGTCAGCCGTGCGCCCTTTGCGGATTTCATTGATCGCGGCATTGAGTTTCATCGCCGTGACACCGCCACTGATCAGCGCGTCTTTCGCGGCAGATTTCACCACCGCAAGCGCTGTTAAAATGCGTTCAACCGGCACAAAGCTATCGCCTGCTTTGGTGGCGATTTTTTCGGCCTCGTCCAGCACTTTGGCGGTGGATTGATCCATATAGGTTTGCCCTGCATCGCCAGAGACGCGCGGCACTTTGACAAGCGCTGCGTCGACGTCTTCTGCCACGCTTTTCGCGTCACCGCCTGCATTGGCGATCAATCCAGAGGCAAGTCCTTCAGGATCATCCAACAGCGCTTTGAGCAAATGCTCAGGGCTTAATTTTTGGTGGCTTTCGCGCATCGCAATGGTCTGTGCAGCCTGCAAAAACCCGCGTGAGCGTTCAGTGAACTTTTCCATGTCCATCATCGTATCCTTTCAAATAAGCGTCCCAGATGCACAACGCCCAAATGCGGCGCGCTTTGCGGTGGAACCTTGATCCTTATGTGGTTGGCACTTGGCCCCAATTCAAGATCACATATACGAGAAGTTTGCGCCCTGACGTGGCGCAAAGCCAGTGGCACTTAGATATGTTAAAATACCCATGGCTTGTCTCACATCACGGATAGCAATATGAGAGGGGCAAATCATAGGAGCCAGACCATGACCGCACCCGCAGATGACCGCCTAATCGTAGCCCTCGATGTTCCAAACGTGCTCCAAGGGCTAGAAGTCGCCAAGCAACTTGGCGATGCCGTGTCCTTTTACAAAATCGGGCTGGGTATGCTAACTGGTGGCGGGCTGGCTTTGGCCAATGAGCTCAAACAAGAACATGACAAAAAGATCTTTCTAGACATGAAGTTCTTTGACATCGGCGCGACTGTGGAAAACGCGGTGCGCGGCACGGCGCAATTTGACATCGATTTTCTGACGGTTCACGGCGACCCTTATGTGGTTGAAGCCGCCAAACAAGGCGCGTCGGGTTCTGACATGAAAATCCTTGCTGTGACCATCCTGACGTCTTTGGATCGTGCAGACTTGGACGGTGCTTTGATCAAATCCGGAGAGATCAAAGATTTGGTCCAAGAACGCGCAGGGAATGCTTTGCGTGCTGGTGCAGACGGTGTGATTTGTTCCCCACAAGAAGCCGCCCTTGTGCGCGCTCTGCCCGAAGCCGCTGGCAAGTTGATCGTGACACCTGGCGTGCGCCCAACGGGTGCAGCGCTTGGGGATCAAAAGCGCGTCGCAACACCGGCCAGTGCGATCAAAAGTGGCGTTGATCACATGGTCGTCGGCCGCCCTATTTGGCAATCTGAAGACCCGCGCGGCGCGGCGCTTGCGATCCAACGCGAGATCGCTGAGGCTTGGAAATCCAACGGCGGCCCCTCTTAAATCAGCGTCTTAAAGTAGCGTCTCTTTCGAAACGGTCAGCCTGTTACTGTGGTAAGACCGCGCCACATAGGTCTACGCTCGCCCCATCGCATACACGCTAAAACGCCATGTCCTCTTGAGCCCAACGCAATCGGTCTCGCAAAGAGGGGATGGCGTTTTCGTTTGTGATAAACTCGGCAATCGGCGTCCATTTCCATGCTTGCCCTTCATCCCCCAAAACAATGCTTTCATCCGTCAAATCATCCCAGCGTGCGACGAAGAAATGTACTTTTACCGCAGGATTACTGCAACTATTATAGTCTCGGTGATGGATGATGTGTTCGGGTGCGATGCTCAACGACAGCTCTTCGAACACCTCGCGCGCGACGGTTTCAAACGGGGTCTCAGAGTGTTCGCGCCCGCCACCCGGCAAGTCCCACATATTGGGAAAGGGAATGCTCGGGGTATCGTCGCGCAAGAGTGTAAGCACCTGTGCGCGACGTAGAATGGCGACTTTTGCGCCATCAAATTCAACGATAGCATCGTCAGTCATAAGGTCGCTTAGACGTCATCGTTTATATCTTTGTCCCAGACTTTCACCTGACCTTGGCGCACCCCAAAGATGCTGCGCATCGCGAACCATGCCGCCATTGACACAACGGCAAAGATCAGCGCCAAGATCGCAGGGTTATCAAATCCAAGGCCAAGACCCAAAAGCCCTGCCACAACGGCCGCTCCTACTCCGAAGCCCAGAAACAAGAACCCCGGAGCAAAGACTTCAAGCACCAACAAAGCCACAGCGCCAAGACCCCAAACCCACCAAAGCGTCCAGATAGCTACTGGCGTCATCGGATCCATTATTTTTTACCTCCGAAAAGCTTGAACGCGTCGCCAAAGGCGTCAAGCGCCGCAGCGGGCACAATCACAGTTTGACTGCCGGGGCCGTTGCCGACAGCTGTCAGCGCCTCGACTTGCTTCAACGCCACTTGGTACTGTGCCGCCTCGATGCCGTTCTCAGCAATCGCTTTGGCCACAACAGCCGTTGCATAGGCTTCGGCGTCCGCTTCTATGCGGCGCGCTTTGGCGATTTGTTCAGCCGCGTAAAGCTGGGCATCAGCGTTCAATTCGACAGAACGCTTCGAGCCTTCGGCCTCGGTCACAGCCGCACGACGCGCGCGTTCGGCATTCAACTGTTGCAGCATCGCGGCACGTGTTGCCTCATCAAGGTTCACGTCCAAAATCTCGGCCCGCGTCACTTCGATGCCCCAATCATTCACCGCGCTCTCGACCTGTGCTTTGATCGTCTCTATCAACTGTGACCGGTTAGACTGCACTTGATCGAGTTCCATCTTACCGATTTCAGACCGCACAACACCCGCAACAGTCGTCGCAATCGCACCGTCAACGTCGCGAATACGGTATACGGTGCGCTCAGGTTCGGTGATGCGGTAAAACACAGAGGTTTCCACCTTCACCAAAGCGTTGTCTGACGTAATCGCGTCTTGCATCGCGTTGGGCAATTGGCGTTCCAAAATGGAAATCTTATGCGCAACGCGATCAATCAACGGGATCACAAAGTTGATCCCAGCTCCAAGCACTGTGCGCAGACGACCAAATCGTTCGATCACGAACTTTTCGGACTGCGGCACAATGCGCAGTCCCTTGAAGACAAGTAAAACGATCAGTGCAGCAATCGCCAGCACCACAAGATTACCACCCGTCAAGAACGCAGGAATTTCAATTTCAACCATGAATACACCACTCGTTTGTTTGTATCTATTTAGGTAGTGTCTATCCAAGTTCAATCTGCACGTATACAGCAGCAAGTCAAAACCGAGGGTTCGATGCCAAATCTGTGCCGCGATTGTTTGACCACATTTGAAGCAGGCACGCGTTGCCCGTCTTGTGGCAGACCGCGTGTACTATCGCATCCTGAGCTTTACGATCTAAGCATCGCGCATATGGATTGTGATGCGTTTTTTGCCTCGGTTGAGAAACGCGACAACCCTGATTTACGCAACAAACCTGTGATCATTGGCGGCGGCAAACGCGGGGTTGTCTCGACGGCCTGCTACATCGCGCGCGTCAAAGGCGTGCGGTCCGCCATGCCTATGTTCAAGGCCTTGCAGCTATGCCCCGAAGCCGTTGTCGTCCCTCCGCGCATGTCGGCCTATAGCGAGGCCTCCAAAGCCATTCGTGAAATGATGGACGAGTTAACGCCCAACGTGGAACCTCTGTCTCTGGATGAGGCTTTCATGGACCTGAGCGGCACTGCAACCTTGCACGGCGCGCCACCCGCTGTGATGTTAGCACGACTGGTGAAACGTATGCGACATGAGCTTGGCCTTACTGGATCCATCGGACTCAGCCACAATAAATTTTTAGCCAAAATCGCCTCCGATCTGGATAAGCCGCACGGATTTTCGGTCATAGGTCTGGCGGAAACCGAAAGCTTTTTGGCCAACAAGCCCATCAAACTGATTTGGGGCGTGGGTAAAGTCGGACAGGCCTCGTTAGAGAAAGCAGGCATTCGCACCTTTGCTGATTTGCGCCGGTGGGAGCGTGATGAATTACATGTCCGGTTTGGATCGATGGGCGATCACCTTTGGCATCTGGCGCGCGGCTTAGATGCCCGCCGCATTTCGCAGCGCCAATCGGTCAAATCCATTTCCAAAGAAACCACGTTTTCGGTGGATACGATGGCTATTGATGTGCTCGACAAACATATTTGGCGACTGTCAGAGCAAGTCTCAGATCGCGCTAAGGCAAAGGCTCAAGCAGGCCACGTTGTCACTTTGAAACTGAAGCGCTCCAATCACACTTCGCTTACCCGACGCTTGACCCTATCCAGCCCCACGAACATGGCGGATCATATATATCGCACCGCGCGTGGGCTGTTGGATCAAACCATCCATGAGGGCCCGTTTCGCCTGATCGGTGTGGGCATCAGCAACCTCACCTCAGACGACGGTGCGAATCTATCGGCTGATCTGCTTGATCCCGATGCGGGCAAACGTGCTGATGTGGAACGAGCCCGCGACGAAATTCGCCGCAAATTCGGTAAGGACGCAATAATCAAGGGGCGATCTCTATAAAGAAGTGACCTGCAAACGTATCACTCAGCCGCCAAAGACAAACGCCCCGCGTCCAAATGCGCGATACGACGTACAGCACCGCTAAGCCTATGCTTCACATCCTCAAAGCCGATCAATGGGATCAAGGTCTTCTCATCCATATAAAGCGAACGATCAATTTCAATCTGGACACAATGCTGGTGCTGACTTGGCCGCCCATAATGTTGGGAGATATAGGCCCCAGCAAAAGGCACGTTGCGCAACACTTCAAACCCTTCGGCGCGAAAGGCAGCCTCGATCCCGTCCACCAATACGCCACTCGCCGAGGCGCCAAAGCGATCTCCGATAACGATTTCTGGCCTAGCGCCACTTGGGGTTCTGGTATGCTTCAGCGCTTCGCGCGGCATCGAATGACAATCGACCAACAGCGCTTGGCCGAACAAAGTTTTGGTTTCGCGCAAAAGCGTCTCAAGCATTAAGTGATATGGCTGCCACACTTGGGCGATTCGCAATTCAGCCTCTGCTCTTGTGAGCTTGCCGCTGTATATTGCGCGCCCGCCTGCTACCACGCGGGGAATCACACCAAGACCCGACAAAACCCGCGCATTCAGACCCCGTGCGAAAATGGAATCAATCAATGCAGGGTCCAGCTCATCACTACGCCGATTCAAATCGACCCAAGCCCTTGGATATGTTGCATTTAAAAATATCGCGCCATAGTTTGGCGTGTTCGAGAAAAGCCGATCAACGTGGGCATCTTCGGAGGATCTGAGCGTAAAAGGGTCTAAAGCAGAGCGTTTCAACATGTCGGCAGGGTATTCACACCCGCTATGCGGCGAGGAAAATACAACACATGACGTCCGCTTTTCAGGTCGCTGTAGCCGGTAGGGAACCTTGCTCATCTCATTGTCCTTTCACAGAAAACTATAGCTTTCGATTTTCCTTTCCAAAAGCCCTTGATCAATGCTCCGACTCCTTTTATACGCCCTCGGACTGACGTGGGAACGACCTACGCTTTGAGCAGTGACGCCTTTGTGGCCAAATTGTTCAAGACGTAACAATCCCGTGGACGAAAATGGGTGTATAGCTCAGTGGTAGAGCACTTCGTTGACATCGAAGGGGTCACAAGTTCGAACCTTGTTATACCCACCATCGTTTCGTTAGATTGGTTTTAACTGGCGCACGCAGGCGCCGCGATAAGGAGACTGGACATGAAAGTTCGCAACTCACTCCGCTCGCTGAAAAGCCGGCACCGCGATTGTCGCATTGTGCGCCGTAAAGGCCGCGTTTATGTGATAAACAAAACGCAGCCGCGCTTCAAAGCCCGTCAGGGCTAAGCTTCAGCAGCTTACTAAATTAAAAGAGCCGCTCGGGAAACTGAGCGGTTCTTTTGTTTTGCGCCGCCTCCATTGAAAGTTTTAGCGGGCTCTGGTGCGGCGCAACCGTACCAACAAAAGATGGATCACCGCACCACAGCCAAATGTGCATGCCGCAAAAACGATCACCCCAGACAGGCCAAAGGCATTGGTGAGCAAGATCAACAGCGGCGTGCCAATCATATTGCCAGCGTTGCCCAGCTGCGCCAGCGCCCCATTGGCAAGGGCTTGGTCTTGCGGCGTCACATTCAAAACCGGAATGGCGGAAAAGCTACCGGCTTGAACCAATCCCGTCGCGGCCAAAATCGCGATACCGGCAAGCTCAACAGGCGCACCAAAGGCCAAAGACAGCGCCATGAACAGCGATAAACAAAAGCCGCCGATGACCACAGGAACCGACGTAAAGCGCCGCACCAAGGTTATGCCCAAGGTCATCGACACGACCAACGCAGACAGGGGTAAGATGCCAACCAATACAAGACGGTGCTCGGGAACAAAGAAATCTGGCATCACCGTAACCAAGGCCACGAATCCGGCAGCATAAAAAAACCACCCTGCGGCGGGCGCAGCGATCCAAGGCGAGGTGTAGGCCGTGACATGGCGCGCCACGATGGCCCGCAACGTCAGTGGATTGGGCGAGCGCGGAATGATGTTGCTTGGCAAGAATGCCCACACACCAACCGCTGCTAAGGTCATGCCCGCGCCGTGGCACAAAAACAAAAATGGGACACCGAAGCGCTCCACAAGCGGCGCTCCACCCCACGAGAACATGGCGAAAGACACAGCAAAGACCGTACTCCACGATGCCATTGTCACAGCACGGTGACGCGGCTCAGTGATTTGTCCCAAAACAGTGGGAGCAGCGACAACGATCAAAAGATGGGAGATACCTTCAAAAAGACGGCTCATCAAAAACGGACCAAAATTTGGGATCGTACTTTGATAAATCGACAGGCCAGCGCCCAAACACAACGCAGCAATCAGC
Source organism: Pacificibacter sp. AS14 (assembly GCF_038899935.1). Taxonomy (NCBI): domain Bacteria; kingdom Pseudomonadati; phylum Pseudomonadota; class Alphaproteobacteria; order Rhodobacterales; family Roseobacteraceae; genus Pacificibacter; species Pacificibacter sp. AS14. The sequence goes on along the minus strand of NZ_JBBMQI010000014.1, from coordinate 80,328 downwards.
GGCTTTCGTGCGCCAACTCTGGCGATAAACGCACCTGCAAACAATCCGCAGATTAGGCCGACTGTAGAAACCAATGAAACGAGAAACCCAAGCGTTGGCCCATGGGACGAGAACACATCACGAAAATACGGAAATGTCACCGAGATTTTAGCGAATTGGCCAGCCGCCAAGACACCACTGAGCCATAACAGTATGACCAATGCAAAAGGGGTTCGCTTTACGACTGTCATAGCGCCGTGATGCCCTCGGAGCCGCCTGTTGGCAACCTCAATCCTTGCAACCCCTTAGAGCAGAAATGCAAATCAGTCTTTGAGTGTCAGAGGCACCACGGCAGCGGCAGGCACAGAGGGCGTGTCCGCTGCCAGCTCTTCGAAATCAAAATGATCCAGTCTGTGCGCGCGCTTTCCAGCTTTTTCAGCGGAAATCTTGATGTCTTCAATGTCTTTTGCCGCTTGCCCAAAGTGACGATCCAGACTGCCAACACGCGTGCCCAGCCTATCCACATCACCCGCCAAAAGCGCCAGCTCTTTGCGGATGGACCCCGCCTGTTCGCGCATCCGCGCATCTTTTAATATCGCGCGCATCGTGTGTAGCGTCGCCATGCAGGTGGTGGGCGACACGATCCAAACACGTTTATCAAAGCCGTCACGCACCAGTTCAGGAAAGTTTGCATGCAACTCGGCGTAGACGGCCTCAGAGGGCAAGAACATCAAGGCACCGCCAGCGGTTTCGCCCTCGATGATGTACTTGGTTGAGATATCATTGATGTGCTTTTTAACAGCCGTGCGCATCATTTTAGCCGCCTCATTGACCTCCCACTGCGTATCAGCACGCCGCAAAGCCTCATAGGCCTCAAGCGGAAATTTACTATCGACCACAATCGATCCGGGAGGATTGGGCAAGTGGATCAGACAATCCGCGCGCCGACCGTTAGAAAGCGTCGCTTGCAGCGTATAGCTGTCTTTCGGGAGCGCTTTTCCAACGATGTCGTTGAGCTGGATTTCCCCAAATGCGCCACGCGTTTGTTTGTTCGACAGAATGTCTTGCAGCGACAAGACATTACCCGACAGCTTTTCGATATTGGCCTGCGCCTTGTCGATGGTCTGCAAACGCTCTTGTAACTCGCCCAAGCTATGCGCGGTACGTCGCGCCGACCCTTGCAGGTTTTCCGTCATCGCCACGGTGACATCCGCAAGGCGACGTTCCATCAATTGCAACATATGCGCCTGCGCAGCAGCTTGCGATTCGGACACATGTGACAGCCCGCCTGCAAGCTGGTTCTGCCCGTCAGACAAAGATTGGACCCGGTGGCCCAGCTGGTTCATTTGGTTCGCCAAAGGCAGCGCCATCCGCGCGGCCTCACCTGACCTGCGCAACACCGCAAACAGCAACACCACCATCAACAGCAACACGCCAGCCCCAACGAGCACCAGCAGCGTCAGGGGATCATTCAAAGATAAAGTCATATCGCCGATCTCAATCATGTGCGGCCAAACAAGCGCTCGATGTCAGACAGTTTGAGCTCCACATAGGTCGGGCGGCCATGGTTGCATTGCCCTGAATGCGGCGTCGATTCCATTTCTCGTAACAGCGCATTCATTTCCTCGCCGCGCATCCAACGCCCTGAGCGAATAGACCCGTGACAGGCAACGCGTGACAGCACCGCCTCGATGCGCGCTTGTACGGTGTGACTGTCACCAAGGTCGGCCAATTCGTCCAAAATATCCGAAATCATCGCCGTTGCATCAACGCGACCCAAAATGGCTGGTGTTTCGCGCACCGCAATAGTGCCTGCGCCAAAGGCCTCGATCACCAGACCAAGCACTGCCAAATCATCGGCCATATCAAGCAAGGTCTGCGCATCATTTACGCCGAGTTCAATCACCTCGGGGATCAACAAAGCTTGCGATGCGACGCCATTTTCAGCCATCAGTTTTTTAAGTTTCTCATAGACCAGTCGCTCATGCGCGGCGTGCTGATCGACAATCACGATGCCCGTTTCGGTCTGCGCGATGATATAGTTTTCATGCACCTGCGCACGCGCTGCCCCAAGCGGTAATTTTTCCGCCGTAAGTTGAGGCGTTACCTCTTCGACCCGCGCGGATGGCATAGCCATTTCGGCAAACCCTGGAACATCGACCCGCGCAGGCGCTTGCCAGTCATAGCTGCTTTGAACTCCGCCAGCGGACGGGCGCGGCGGCATCGTATAGCCAGACGCGCCACGTCGATCCATTTGATAGATGCGCGGCGCATCATCACTGGCAGGGGCATCGCCTTGGCCACCCAAGAAAGGCGTTTCCGGCTGCATTGCTTTCAGCGTCGCTTGCGCAACGGTTGTCGACGCGCGGTGACCTGCTGCGGCCAAAGCATTGCGCAGACCTGATACGATCAAGCTGCGGGCTTCGGCGGGTTCACGGAACCGCACTTCGGATTTGGCCGGATGCACGTTCACATCCACGCGGTGCGGATCAACGTCGATAAACAGGCAAGCCGCCGGATGACGATCACGACTGAGGTAGTCAAAATAAGCGGCGCGCAAAGCCCCAAGCAAAAGCCGATCTTGCACGGGACGCCCATTAACAAACAAGAATTGCGCCACAGAGGATCCACGCGAATAGGTCGGCAAAGCAGCATAGCCCGTCAGGTGTAGCCCCTCGCGTTCGGCATCAATCGCCAAAGCGTTTTCCGCGAACTCTTTGCCCAGCACAGTTGAAAGCCGCCCGTGCAGCGCATCGAACATGTCACCCGTTTGCGGATCAGCACGGAACGTCACACGGCCCTCGCCGCCCCCCGACACATCGCGCAGCACAAAGCCCACAAAAGGTTCGGCCATCGCCAGACGCTTGACCACATCTGAAATGGCTTTGGCCTCAGCGCGATCCGTACGCAAAAATTTCAATCGAGCTGGCGTGGCGAAAAACAAGTCGCGCAGTTCAACCACAGTGCCTTTGGTCAAGGCAGCAGGTTTGATCGGATCGGCGCGCCCGCCAGAAATCGACAGGCTCACCCCCTCGTGCCCTTCGGCCCGAGACGTGATTTTTAAACGCCCAACGGCACCGAGCGAAGGCAAGGCCTCGCCACGAAAACCAAAGGTGTGAATATTCAAAAGATCCGTGCCGTCAATCTTGGACGTTGCATGACGCGACAGGGCCAGCGGCAGATCATCACCGGTCATGCCACAACCATCATCGGTCACGCGGATCAAGGTCTTGCCACCATCGGCATAGTCGACGGTGATCCGGTGCGCCCCCGCATCGATGGCGTTTTCGACCAGCTCTTTCACCGCAGAAGCAGGGCGTTCAACCACCTCGCCAGCGGCAATACGGTTGATCGCACCCTCATCCAATTGACGGATGACAGGGCGCGATGCGGTCGGCCCAGATTGGCCTATATTGAGGTCAGAAGAATTCATACCACTAGAAATAGCATGGGGTTTCCCGATTCGGCCATGTTCAAATCAATCGGATTTTAGATCATCCGGTTGACCAACGACGACAAAAGTCAGCTCGTCAGGCTTGTACAATTCACGCACAACACGGTTCAGGTCATCCAATGTCACAGCGTTCACCAAATCATTTCGTTTGGAAATGTAATCGCGCTCCAAACCTGACATTTGCATGCCAACCAAGATGCTGGCGATCGGCGCATTCCCATCGAACCGCAGGGCATAAGACCCCGTCAAATAGGTTTTGGCCTCTTCAAGTTCCTCGGCAGATATGCCTTCATCAATGAGTTTACGCCATTCGTCTTTCACCACATCAATGGCCTGCGCAGTCACCGCATTGCTGGATGAAAACTGTCCCAACACGACTTCGGATTGTGAATAAGGCACAAGGTAGGACCCGATACCATAAGTCAGCCCGCGCTTTTCACGCACTTCTTGCATCAAGCGCGATTCACGTGTGCCACCAATGATTTCATTGGCAATATAGGCTGGAATGAAATCAGGATCGTCGCGTTTGATACCTGAGTGGCCGAACATCACAACCGATTGCGGTGTTTCAAACGGCACGACGGTGACGCCACCCGCAAGCGCAGGTGCGATGTAGGGCGGGTATTCTGGACCAGATTGCGGTAAATCCCCCAACAGATCGTCCAACATGCGCGCCAACTCAGACCCTGTGATATCGCCAACGGCAGAGACATAAAGTCGGTCTTTGACCATGACACGTGTGAGCGCTGTCGACATATCCTCTGACGTAAGTCCGGCAACAGTTTCAACTGTGCCACTAGATGAGCTACCGTAGGGGTGCTCACCAAATGCGAGAGCGTTGAATGTCGAAGAGGCAATTTCGTTTGGCGATGTCGCATTAGAGTCGATATTCGACAGAACTTGCCCGCCCACACGGTCCACCGCCGCTTGATCAAAACGAGGCTCCATAATCGCCGTGCGGAGCAAGGCCACGGCCTCATCTCGGTTTTCGGTCAAAAAGCGTGCTGAAATCGATACCGAATCGATATGAGCTTCGAAATCAAAACGCGCGGCCAAGCTGTCGCGGGCTTTGGCAAACCCTTGCGCATCTAGATCAGCAGCCCCCTCTTCCAAGGTGGCCATCATCAAATTGATCTCGCCGCGTTTGCCAACCCGATCCAATGACGTGCCGCCTTTGAATCGCAGCTCAAGAGCCGTAAACGGACTGGAATGTTCTTCCACCAACCATGCGCTGAGGCCGCCGTCAGTTGTTATTTCCTGAACATCGATTTGGGCAGATGCTGAGGACATAAGGCTGACGATGGCCAATGTGGCGCCTGCGATCACGGAAATAAAAGGCTTCATTGTTCTGCGTCCTTTTGAGTATCGTCTGATGTCATTTCGGGCATCAAAAATCCGGTCACGGCGTTGGATTTATTCAAAACACTTTTTGCCGCGGCCATGACGTCCTCGGGTGTGACCGCGTCCAGCACATCAGGCCATGTTTTGATATCGTCGATACTGAGACCAATGGTCAGATCCTGTCCGTACCCACGTGCAAGGCTTTCGATATTGTCCTGCGCATAAACCTGCGAGGCACGCAGTTGGGTTTTCAGACGTTCAAATTGTTCTAAATCGACGCCCTCTTGCAAAAACTTCTTGATCGTCGCGTCCAATGCAATCTCGGCATTCTCTAAAGAGACCCCGGGAACAGGTGCTATGACCAATCCGAAAGTGCCCAAATCGACGGATGATCCATTGTAAAACGCAGAGACAAATATCGCTTTCGGGTCATCAAACATCAAAGCCTGACCAAGGTACGATGTCGCTCCGTCGCCGCCCAAAAGGCTGGCGAGAAACTCAAGCGCTGCGGCCTCGGACTGGTCGCCAGGGTTGCGTTCCGGCGCAATATAGGTGCGCGTGACGTAGGGCTGCGAAACACGGGCGTCACGCATTGTCAGACGGCGTTCGGCCAATTGTGGTGGTTCAGTCGGGCGCACACGTTCTTGCAAGCCAATTGTGGGCTCAATAGGCCCATAATAGGTCTGCGCAAGGGTTTTTACCTCCTCAGGGTCCACATCGCCCGCCACGACCAAAATGGCATTGTTCGGCGCGTAGTACTGGCGATAGAATGCAAAGGCATCCTCGCGATTGAGCTGCTCAATTTCGTGACGCCAACCGATAATAGGGATGCTGTAACCGTGATTTAAAAACTGCGCTGCGCGCATTTGTTCGCGAAATAACGCCCCTGGATCGCTGTCCGTACGTTGGTTGCGCTCTGCCAGAACGACATTGCGCTCAGTCGCGACATCGTCTTCGGTCATTTGCAGACCGCGCATGCGATCCGCTTCCATTTCCATCATCAATGGCAATCTGTCCGCTGCAACACGTTGATAATAAGCGGTGTAATCCCAACTGGTGAAAGCATTATCAGAGCCGCCATTGCGTGTGACCGTGGCCGACAATTCGCCAGCCTCCATGTTATCGGTTCCTTTGAACATCAAATGTTCAAGAAAATGCGCGATCCCACTTTTGCCCGGCACTTCGTCAGCGGCCCCCACTTTGTACCAGACAGTGTGCACCACGATGGGGGCACGGTGGTCTTCGACAACGACAACTTCCATGCCGTTGTCGAGCGAAAAGCTGGAAATATCTGCCGCAGCAGCTGGCAATGCCAAACCAATGAAAAAAGTACTAAGAAGAGTCTTCATGCGTTCACCTTCAAACAACGTTCACGCATATAGTTGGCAACTCTGTGAGCTGAGGGCAAGCGCTGTTGACGGTTAAGTGAACAGTGTTAGCCCTCAGGGGGCGCAGAGGGCACAAGAACGCCAAGCGCGCGCAAACGCTCAAGTTCTGCCCAAGGGTCAAGGGCCAACCGGCGATAGGCGCGCTCGTACTTGTTTTTGACCCACGGAAACGACGGCGCAGCCGCTTTCAACTTAAGAAAACGCGCGTCGGACGTGGCCAATTCGCTGCGAATGCTTTGATCGACACCATAGCGCGACGCATAGGTCACAATGCCGCCATCAACGCCAGTTGCTGTTGAAGCCCGCCCGCCCAAGGCCACAATTGCATCGGCTTTGGGGGCTACGTCAGTCAGATTGGTTCCACCTAAAGTTGGAACAGGCAGCGCAGCAAAGTCTGCCGGTGATTCCAAAGGCTTTGCAGGCATGATCGAAAACTCGTCTGGACCCGTTCCCACCGCTGTGGGCGCAATCGTAGACTTGGATGCGCAGGCGGTTGCGGCGATTAACATCACCAAACACATCACCATTTTAGCGCTTTTTGCGTACAACATATGCTCTCTCCGCCCTAACCGTCTGACCGTTTCTAACGCAACCTTACCACAAGGTCACGCGCGCTTTTTCGTATCGCCTGTGAAAAGAATAAGCCCGAAGGCCCCTGCAAAAATCGCGATGTCCGCGACGTTAAAGGAATAGGGGTTTTTAAAACCACAGCATGACATATTCAGAAAATCTGCGACAGCCCCGTAAAGCACGCGATCAATCGCATTGCCCAAGGCACCACCGACAAGTAGCCCTGCACTGAGGTTGCCAATGCAGCCAAAGTTTTCGCGCCGCACCCATGTTAGAACCCAAATGGACATAACAATCGCCAATGCGATCCAGCCCCAACGCAACATTTCCGCGTATTGGGAAAAGAGGCCAAAGTTGATGCCCGTGTTCCACGCCATGCGAAACACCAAAAACGGGGGGAAAACATCTATTTCCCCCACTGAACGCAAATTAAATGCATGCACCACGACCCATTTGGAAAGCTGGTCGATCACAAAAATGATGAAAGCTGTCAAAGCCGTGATGCGCATATTTAACCCTAACCTTGCTTAGTGACGGAAGTGACGCATGCCGGTGAAGACCATCGCAAGGCCCGCCTCGTCTGCGGCATCGATCACTTCTTGATCGCGCATCGAACCACCAGGCTGGATCACACAAGTGGCACCCGCAGCAGCGGCTTCAAGCAAACCATCCGCAAAGGGGAAGAAAGCGTCAGAGGCCACAGCCGAGCCAACGGCCAAAGATTCGTCCAGACCCATAGCTTCGGCCATACGTTTGGATTTCGCGGCCGCGATCAAAGCAGAATCAAGGCGTGACATTTGCCCAGCGCCGACGCCGACTGTCGCTTGGTCTTTGACATACACAATCGCGTTGGATTTCACGTGTTTTGCGACTTTCCAAGCAAACAACATGTCTTTGAGCTGTTCTTCAGTGGGGGCCACTTTGGTCACCACTTTCAAGTCATCCAAGCTGATGAATCCTGCGTCTTTGTTTTGCACCAACAGACCGCCAGCCACCTGACGCACAGTGTGCGAGGCTTCCAAAACATTCGGCAAGCCGTCGGTTGTCAGCAAGCGCAGGTTCTTTTTCTTGGCGAAAATCGCTTTGGCTTCATCCGTCGCACCAGGGGCAATCACAACTTCAGTGAAAATCTCAACGATGGCTTCGGCAGTTTCCGCGTCCAACGCTTGGTTCAAGGCAACAATGCCACCAAACGCGGAGGTACGATCACAATCAAAAGCATTCTTGTAGGCGTCCAGCAACGTCGCACCTTTGGCCACACCACAAGGGTTGGCATGTTTGATGATCGCAACAGCTGGCGTTTCAGCCGGATCAAACTCAGCCACCAATTCAAACGCCGCATCGGTGTCATTGATGTTGTTGTAGGACAGCTCTTTGCCCTGATGTTGGGTCGCTGTCGCCACACCGGGACGATTTGATCCGTCGGTGTAGAAGGCCGCAGACTGATGCGGATTTTCGCCGTAGCGCAAGGTTTGTTTGATAGTCCCCGCAAACGCACGACGGCGTGGGGCGGCATCACCAATCGCGTCCGCCATCCAGTTGGACACAGCCGCGTCATAAGCACCGGTGCGTGCATAGGCAATCTGCGCCAGTTTCTGGCGGAAAGCATAAGACGTTTGACCCTCGTTGGCTTCCAGCTCGGCCAGCAAAGCGTCATAATCTTCTACGTCTACAACAGTGGTCACAAAGCCATGGTTTTTAGCAGAGGCACGGATCATCGCAGGACCACCGATGTCGATATTCTCGATCATCTCGTCGTATTGCGCACCACGCGCCAAAGCGGCCTCGAACGGGTAGAGGTTCACGATCAACAAATCGATGCCACCGATGTCGTGATCTGCCATCGCTTTTACGTGCTCGTCATTGTCGCGCAGCGCCAAAAGGCCGCCATGCACTTTGGGGTGCAGCGTTTTCACGCGACCGTCCATCATCTCAGGGAAGCCCGTGACATCAGCCACATCTTTGACCTCAAGTCCCGCGTCGCGCAGCGTCTTGGCAGAACCGCCAGTCGACAACAGCTCAACACCACGTGCGGCAAGCGCTTTGCCAAGGTCAACAAGGCCCGTTTTGTCAGAAACAGAAAGAAGCGCGCGGCGCACCGGATAAAGATCAGTCATCAGAAGTCCCCAGATAGGCAGTCATTTGGTGATCCAGCACTCCAGATCACATTTCAGATCAGGTCAAAATGTCGTCGTCTCGTTCAAGATCTCGCAAGGTTGTCGGCGTGTCCTGCGCCTTTGCCAGAGTCCAACGGACGCGCGTCGCATAATCCATTGCGGCGGCAGATAGAACCACTTGTTTGCTTGCGCGGGGCTTTAATCGGCCTTTTTCCAAATAAACCGACCGTTCTAGGCTTAATTTCGCCCGTCCGTCATGCCGAAAGACCCAAATCTCGCCAGACTTAAGCGCCATCGACACAGCCGCCCCCCCCATGTCCAACGTGACATCGACATCGGGGTGTAGATGAAAGCGCACATGAAACGGGATGCCTTGCAGTTTGAGCTTGTCCATCATCCGGTCGAATTGTGTTTCGTCGGCGCGAGTGATCGTGGCCAAGGTATCTTCTCCCGCAATCCCGCGCCCGTCTGCGGATAAATCGATCTGGCGCACATGCGTCAATCCATGAGTGCGCACATAACCGTTATGCCCCGCCACAAATCCAAGTTCTTCATCCGTAGCGCGAAGTTCTAAGCGCACATCGTCCGGTGCATCCACCAACAGCTCGCGCATATGGCCACCAATCAAACGCTTTGCGCCAAGCCGCGACGACGAAAACCCGTCGATGCCAAGCGTCGAATGCGACGGCGTTGCTCGCCCAGCGCGACGCCACTCTTCGCCAAAGCTCGCACCTGCGCCACAGTTCACAATCAAAGGACGCCGCCCTGATGTCAGCTCAAATGCCAAGGTCGATGCATGCGCATTGAATGAATTTTCGCGGGTCGGCGGCGGCGCAGCATCCGTGACGATCGAGGTGCGTCCAGCCGATTGGCGCAAATACCCCATATGCAAACCTTCTGACGGCGGCGATGTGTTGCCAGAGCTCACGAGCGCATGATCAAGCCGCCCCTCGATGCCGCGCCCGCCACCATGAAACCTCGCGAGCCCGCCGTCCGAATGACGCAAAGCGCGCAATGTGGGCGCGATCCGTTCAATGGCTGCGATGTGGTGGTCGCCAGCAATGCGGCCCGCCTCAGACAAAGCGGCGGCGGCCCAAGTCAAAAGGGTGAACACTTCCAACAACTCTTCTGGGTTACGGGTCGTTAGGCCCCCTTCCGCGTTGATATTCTCTTCGCACTCTTTTGCCAAAGCTTTGACAGCTGGATCAACGTGCTCTTCCATTCCTTGCAAAGACAGACCGGCGTAAATCAGCCCTGTCAAAGCTTCGAATCTTGGCAGACCTTGTGATGCCGTATGCCATCTGCGCGACAAGAAAATGGTTTGCTGCGCCAGCGTTTTATAAAAAGCGTTGGAAACCGGCGTATCTTGGCCTGACAGGAAAAACAAAGCGTGGTTGATCCAGCGGATCAAACGGCGGCCTGTCAAATCAGGCGTCCACCCAGGACCAGAGCCGCGCGCATGTCGATCCATCCACACGATAGTCCACTCTTGCACCCGCTTGCGCGCATTCATGTCGCCGACGGCCGCCAAATCATCCAGCCACGCAAAGCCATGGAGTTCTTCAACGAAGGCATCACTCGTGGCGTTCAAATCCCAGATGGCGCTTTTCGGGGCTTCAACCAATTGGCCTGCGAATAGGAAATTACCCGCTATCAGCTGACGCCCTTTGGCAAACGACCCTATGGATTTTGGTTCAGGTTGAGATACGAATCCGGTCGCAGCCCGCGCACGCGCCGCACGCCACGCATGAAATCTGTTCATGCGGCGGGTCATTCGTGCGCGCCAGTCTTCGGTTTGCGACATGCTCTGTCTGCCTCACCCTGCTATTGCTCAAGGCGTTTATGGTTTGCGATTTAGATACAGGTTGCAACCTATCCTGTCATCGGTGATTTCGCTCCATTTTCAAGACCGGCGGAAAACCGTCACAAAAAACCCGTCCATTCCACCGCGATTTGCCCAAAAATCAGGCCGTGTGCGCAGACCTTCCGGCCCGATCCAATCCGCCTCGACGCCCGCGATTTTCAGCGCGTCTAAATCAACACGCAAATTGGGGTGGCGCGCCAAAGCATCTCTGACCTGTTCTTCGCCCTCATCAATCAGCAGCGAACAGGTGCAGTAGACCAACCTGCCGTTCGGTTTCAGCAGCGTCAACGCGCGATCGATCATGTGCTCTTGTAGCTCGAACAGACCAGGAAATTCAGAACCGTCTTTGGAATACGGCAAATCTGGGTGACGGCGAATCGTACCTGTCGCCGTGCAAGGCGCATCCAGCAAAATGGCATCAAAAGGTTCGTCTTCGAACTCAAGCGCGTCTTTCACAACGGGAATCGCAGGCAAATAACAACGCTGAAGGTTTTCAACGAGACGCTTCATCCGGCTTTCAGACACATCCAACGAGGTCACTTCCGCACCGGCGGCCGAAATTTGCAGCGTCTTCCCACCAGGGGCGGCACACATATCTAAGATTCGTTCGCCTTTTTGTGGCGCTAAAATGCGCGCGGGCAATGCGGCAGCAGCATCTTGCACCCACCAATCGCCATCCTCAAAACCGCTGAGCTTGGTCACTTGCGTGGCTGAACTGAGGCGCAGACTGCCCGTTGGCAAAATGTCTGCCCCCAACGCCATGGCCACATCCGTGCTGCCAGTTTTTGAGGTCAAATCAAGCGGCGCGCCTTTTGCATGAGCCGCTTCAATCGCCGCCACAACCTCTTTGCCGTAATCCGCCAACAAAGGCTTGCGCAGCCATTTGGGCATCATCGGGACAGGCAATGTATCCCATTTCTCAATCTCGTCAGCCACTTTGCGCAGGACCGCATTGACCAGCCCTTTGAAATGGCTCGCTTTTGTACGCTCTTGCATCAAAGACACATAAGAATTCACCACACCATGCGAGGCCTCGCCAGCACCGCAGATCTCGTACACACCCAAACGCAACGCATTCATCACGTGCGGTGCGGGGCGTTTGGTCAAATGTGGCCCAAGCATGCGGTCGCTGCGATCCATCGCCCGCAGGCTTTCCGTCACCAGCCGCTGTGCGCGCGCCCGCTCAGATGGGTCTAAGCGCTCCGTTTTGCTGGGCAAAACTTCGGACAACAGCCGTTTTTCAATCGTAACGGCATCGAGAAGCGCAAGCGCTGCGCGGCGTGCATCGAGGCTCGCGTCTTTTGATGATCTTGTTTTCATGGCTTTGCCTCGTATATCAGTCTTATGAACCGAACAAGGATTTCCCGATGACCGACGAGACGTCAAACCCGCAAGCGCGTGATATTAGCCACCTTCCTGAGGCCGCCCAGCGTGCTTTGGCCGAAGCCGAAGAGCGCCGAATCAAACGCGATGCCGAGCTTGCAGCTATGCCGCTTGAGCTTGGTGGTCGCGAAGGACCTGAGCCTGTTCGCTATGGCGACTACGAGAAAAAAGGCATCGCTGTCGATTTTTGAGCGCAAAGCAGTGATCCTGCGCTCTTAAAAAATCTAAGTCGCGGATCCTAAAGTCCCAAGACGTCCATCATATCGTATTCACCTGGTTTCTGCGTTTGCCCCCAAAGTGCAGCCTTCAAAGCGCCTTTGGCAAACAAAGACCGATCAGATGCAACATGGCGCAGGATAATGCGTTCGCCGTCGCCAAGGAACATCACGTCGTGCTCGCCCACGATGTCGCCGCCGCGAATGGCGGAAAATCCGATATCGCCGCGATTGCGGGCACCCGTAATGCCATCGCGACCTGAATCAGACACATCCGCCAATTTCACGCCGCGCCCTTCGGCTGCAGCCTCGCCCAGCATCAAAGCTGTACCAGAAGGCGCATCGACTTTGCGATTGTGGTGCGATTCGACAACTTCGATATCGAAATCTGCATCTAAAGCTTCGGACACCATTTTGGTCAGCTTGGTCAACAGATTGACCCCCAAAGACATATTGCCCGCCCGCACAATTGTGCAGTGATGCGCGGCAGCACTCAGCTTGGCAATGTCCGCGTCTGTCATGCCTGTTGTACCAATCACATGAACGCAATGTGCTTGAGCTGCCAAAGTTGAGAACGCGACCGTCGCGGCAGGCGCGGTAAAGTCGATCACAGCTTGGGCATGGGAAAAGGCATCTAGCGCGTCATCTGTGACGATCACGCCATTGGCCAAACCGCCCATTGCCTCGCCCACGTCACGCCCGACCCAGTCGTGACCAGTGCGCTCAACCGCGCCAACAAGTTTGCATTTGTCGGACCCCATAACTGTATTGATCAACATCTGACCCATTCGGCCTGATGCTCCTGTAATCACGATGCCTGGAAGATCGGTCATTTTATGGGCTCCTATCCTTGAATTTGCGCCGAGGTTTAACCCGATGATCCGCGTTTGGCAAAGCCTCGCTTGCATGAACGGCAAATCACGACTATTTCGCGTCTATGGCTAGACGTACAAATTCAGGCGGACAATCAGGTTCGCACCGCACCCTTCGCGTTGGCGAAGCAATCCGCCGCCGCTTGTCGGAGATGTTCGCACGTGGAGAAATCCACGATCCTGCGATCACGGCCCTGTCGATTACGGTCGGCGAGGTCCGTGTGACCAACGATATGCGTATCGCGACGGTTTACATCATGCCGCTTGGGGGCGATGGCGCCAATGAGGCGCTTGAGGCGATGCGTCGCCGGACAGGTTTGATCCGTCATCACGTTGGTAAGGCTTTGACAATAAAACACATTCCAGAGCTGCGCTTTGAGTTGGATGACACATTTGATCGTATGGACGCGACGCGTGAGCTGTTCAAAGACGAACGTATCCAGCGGGATTTGGCAAAAGTCGACACACCAGATGACGACGCTCCAGCTTCGGACGAAGACGAATAATGGCTCGGGTCAAAAAGGGCCGCGCAGTACACGGCTGGCTGATCGTCGACAAACCGGCAGGCATGACCTCATCCGCTGTTGTGAACAAAGTCAAATGGGCACTGGACGCGCAAAAAGCAGGGCACGCAGGCACGCTTGATCCCGAAGCCACTGGTCTTTTGGCTATTGCCTTGGGCGAGGCGACCAAAACAGTACCCTACATCACCGATGCGTTGAAATGCTACAGATTCTCTGTGCGTTTGGGTCAAGCAACCAATACAGACGACACCGAGGGCGAAGTGATCGCCACCAGTGATCTGCGCCCGACGGACGCCGCAATCGAAGCCGCTTTGCCGCAATTCGTCGGCGACATTTTGCAGGTGCCACCAAAATTTTCCGCCGTCAAAATCGACGGTCAGCGCGCTTACAAATTGGCGCGCGAAGATGAAGATTTCGAAATTGCGGCACGCCCGCTCTACGTCGATGAAATGCTGATGATCGAGCGTACGGATGCGGACCACGTTTTGCTAGAAATGACCTGTGGTAAAGGCGGGTATGTCCGCTCTATCGCACGTGATTTGGGCGAATTTCTGGGCTGCTACGGCCATGTCGAATGGTTGCGCCGTGAATGGTCTGGCCCATGGGAAACCGAAGACGGTGTGACCATTGATTTGGTGAATGAACTCGCGAAAACAGACGGACTGGACGAATATATCCTACCTGTGTCAGAGGGTCTTGGCGGTTTAGAAGAATTGCGTGCGACCGCTGAAGGCGCCGCCAAACTTAAAAACGGCAATCCAGGCATGGTGCTTGGCGGCACCGCCGAATATGGTGACGAGGTCTGGGTGTCTTACAACGATCAACCGGTTGCTGTCGGCATCTACAAAGCGGGCGAAGTGCACCCCAGCCGCGTTTTCAATCTGTAGCACGCAGCGATGCGATTGGGTTTTTCGACATGATCACACGCACACACATCAAAGGCGACGCGCCCTCTACCGCGATCTATTCGGATTGCGAGCAGTATCGCTACGCCCTAACCCGCGTTTGGAACGCTGATGCGCCCAAAGTGCTGTTTGTTATGCTCAACCCATCGACCGCGACAGAAGTGCAGAACGATCCCACAGTGGAGCGCTGTGAACGTCGGGCGCGCACGCTAGGCTTTGGGTCTTTTTGCGTGACCAATATCTTCGCTTGGCGCGATACCGACCCACGTAAAATGCGCGCAGCTACAGACCCTATTGGACCTGAGAATGACGCAACGATTTTAGAATTTGCCGCATGGGCCGATACGATTGTTTGCGCATGGGGCACGCATGGAGAGCATTTGAAACGCGGCGAAAATGTAGAGCAGCTGCTACGCAAAACGCAGCAACCGCTGTACAATTTGGGGCTTTCAAAAGCAGGGCACCCAAAGCACCCGCTTTATATCTCGTACCGTGAGCAGCCTCATATCTGGGCAGAATAAATCGACCAAAATTTTAAGTCGTATAATCCACAACAATATCACTTGCGGTGACATTCGGCGCGCCATGCAAAACTGCAATCACGTCGCCATTGACCGATACTTCAGACCCCGTGCCGTCATTTGTTTGAGTGACCTCAACATCAAAGTCATCTGTGTCCTCAGCTTCAGGAGGCAAGGTGATCCGGATAATGTCTTCACCCTGTGAGAAGTCCGTGATTTGGGCAAAGCCGGTGTCAGATTCGCCGTCGGAGTACAGCCAAAATGTATCATCACCTGTCCCACCTGTCGCAAAATCCTGCACATCGAGCATTAAAGTGTCATCTCCCCCACCGCCCGAGATCGAATCAGCACCAAGACCGCCGATCAAGACCTCGTCAGCCTCTCCTCCGGACAAATCATCATCGCCAGCGCCACCATCTAACAGATAATCAGAACCGGAATCGTCACCGCCGAAAATCGCATCTTCGCCATCACCGCCAGACACAATCGCCGTTCCTTCGCCAGCATAAATAGAGTCGTCACCTGCTCCAGCATGGACAATGGCCGCATCATCGCCAAGCACGATTGTGTCACCATCGTCGTTGCCAACGATTTGGTGCAACGCGTGATCTGTTTCAATGACCGCAGTGTCACCCGATTTCACGATATGGGCGTCAAAACCGCCTTGAAAGGGGTCATCATTGAGAACGAGCGTATCACCACCTTCCGCCAAGACGTGATCAAAAACTTGATCGTCCCCAATTGGAGCATTAGGGATCACAATGGTATCTTCAGAGTTTCCCTGTCCAGACGGCGTTGCTGGCTCTTCTGGATCCTGTGGAGAAAGTGCACCAAAATCTCCAATACTCTCAAGAGTGTAGAGCGCTTCCTCACCGGCTTCTTGCGATGTCACACCGATGACGATATCTTCTGCAGGGACTTCATCAAGACCCAGAAAATTTAGTGTGGTTTCTGACTCGCCATCAAAATAACTTAAGCTCACACCAACAGATTCACCATCGGCATCTTGCATTGAGTCTACGGTAAATTCGCCGCTGCCATCATCCGTCAAATGGAGAGTGATTTGGTCTTCACCAATGGCAAAACCTTCATACGTGGTCTCCAAACCATTCGACATCGCGTCATGGTGCGTGGGCTGCTGATCACTGTCATCAAGGGTGTCAGTGGTGTTTTCATCGGTGTTTTCATCTGGTTTTGCGTTTTCGTTTGCGCTCAGGCTTTCGCCATCCGCATCACCAGACTCGCTATCGCCAAAGGCGAAAGCCGCTGGTATAATACCCAAAAATGCCAATGCCCAAAGCATGCCTCACCTCACCACTTGTTCCCATCGATTTTATAGCACCTATGAGTGAAAAATCAGAAGAACATTTTGAAGACACTTTTACCTAAATACCTAGCAATAAAGGTTAATTTAAATAGATATCCCCACAAAAACTTGCCCCATTAACGGAATATATTATGAGTGACTCTCTTAAAACCCCGTCAAACGACATCAAAAAGCTGAGCCAAGAACTGGCGCGCCTCAACGGACATCGCTTTATTCAACTGCACGACTCGGTGTGGCGTTTGATGTGGTTTAATTTCTTGCGTGGACTGGCATTTGGCTTTGGTTCTGTCGCGGGGGCGACAATCGTTGTGTCCATTGTTGGCTACATCTTGAACCAGATCGAAGTGGTTCCAATCATTGGCGAATGGGCCAAACAAATCGCCGCTGAGATCATGATCGATACATCCTCTGCAGGCCCGTAACGACTAGCCTTGGCCCGCTCCGCGCAAAAAACTTTCCTTTTGCGCAGAATCCGCCTATACGCCCCCATCCGCATCGAAATATGCGGGTGATTCATGGGCCTTGCTGGACGACATCCCGGCTCGTGCCGTCTTCGTACCCTAACCTTATAAAGGAGACCCCGATGTCGATTACTGCAGAAAACAAAGCACGTATCATGAAAGAATTCGCGACCAAAGAAGGTGACACTGGCTCACCCGAAGTTCAGGTTGCTATCCTTTCTTCACGTATCGCGACACTTACAGAGCACTTCAAAACACACAAAAAAGACAACCACGGTCGCCGTGGCCTTTTGATGATGGTTGCGCAGCGCCGTAAGCTTCTTGATTACGTAAAAGGCAAAGACGTTTCACGTTACCAGTCGCTCATCGAGCGCCTCGGCTTGCGTCGCTAAGCTCTTTACCCAGACATTTGTGTCTAAGAAAAACGCGTCCCTCGGGGCGCGTTTTTTGCATCCGCGTTAACGAAATCCGTTACCCCACCGCGCGCTGCCCCTGCCCGTCTTTCAAACTCTTGCACGACTTTGTGGCATGGGTTTGCAAAACTTTAAACCTTTTGAGCCTCTTCACTTTACATGTTTTAAAGGTGGTTCGCAGAATCTTGAGAGCGAACAGCCGTGGAGCAGACTTAGGCTCTGACAGGCTCATTTTGTGAGTACGGGCTCAAACCGGACTTTCGCTGCGTTTTGCACTAAGGTCGGCTGTGCGGGACAAACCTGCCGTTCTAGATTGGCTCAGTTTGCTTCATGGACGTTCGCTCCGGCTTGTCTTGAAACCATGCCGCGAGATTTGGGAATTCGTGTTTCCACCCAGTGAGAAGATCGTAGTGGTCTGCCAGCGCAAGTCCGACTGCCAGTGCCACGAAACGGAGCGAAGGAAACTCTCCCAAATGACCAGTTTGCGCCTCTCTTTCAAGATACGTAAGGCATCGTTTAGCCCGTTCGTGCTCCACTCCCAGCAGATGAACTGAACGATCTTCTTGTTCTCTTCTGTTTTCGCGAACCCAAAAGGCCAAACCTTCAACAAATCCAAGTATCTGTCCTTCTTGCATTATTGCTGTCCACTCATCCGATGTTACGGACGCCGCATCCTGCGATGCAGACTTGGAAGCAAGAAAGCGCGCGACGTTCCCAACTTCTGTAATGACCAAGTCATCTTCAACTATCATTGGAACCCTTCCGACAGGGCTATACCTCAAGACTGGGTTGTCCCGTTTACGGTTTCTCGACAGCACCTCCTCGATGGAATCTATCTGATCCAATTCACGGGCGATCACTCTCGCAATTCGCGCGTAAGGAGAGTTTTGGGAGTAGTAGAGCTTCATGCGGAGAGCCTATGCCGCCGATATCAAACGATCAAGGGGTCGAGTGGGGCTGAGTGCAGAAAGCTCCGTTAAGGGTTTTGGCGGGCGGTTTGGGCGCTGAGATTAGCGTTCACGCCTCCTCCTTTCCGAGATATCGATAGATGGTGGCTTTTGAGAGGCTGTAACGGGCCATCAGGTCTTTGATCAAAATGCCTTTGGCGCGTTGTCCGTGTCGTCTTATGCATCGCTCGCATTTTTGGCCAGACAAAACCCCAAACTTGCAGAGCACATCAGCCGCGCGCGAAAGGCTCAGCCAAAGTCCAAAGCCGTCTCGAACATGTGGCGGATTTGCGCTTCATAAAGGGCCGTGTTTGGCGCGCTGATGCCGGGGAGGTGGAGCGTTTTTTCGGCCACGCTGACGCCCAGAACGGCCGATAGGAACAAAGCTGTGCGGGCGTCATCGCCGATGATCTGCGCGAGCGGGGTGAACAGGTCTGCCTCGACACGGCTTTGCAAATCAGCGCCGACTTCATCGTCATGGGCATTGGTCAAAAGCATCCGCACCGCAGAGGGCGTTTCGCAGCCGCGTGGGGTTGTGGTGAAAAGCTGGACGAACATTTCAACCAAGCTTTGGATGTCATGCACGACGTCAAAGGGCAGATCAAAAGCGCTGGCGAGGGTTTCATCAAACAGCCCACGTTTGCTGCCAAAATAGCGAGAAATAAGCGCCACATCAACGCCTGCATCTGTGGCGACGGCACGCACAGACACGTTGGAATAGCCCCGCGCCCAAAAGGCGGCGCGCGCGCTGTTCAACAGTTTTTCACGGGTGGAGAGTGGCTGCGCTATGGTCTGTAACATGTGTCATGTTTATAGACGCAGGCGTTCTTGTCAACAAGCGTTGACATCGTGCGCGCTCGCCTCATATACCTAGTACAAATAGAGTCAACAATCGTTGACAAAGGCATTTATACACTCCTGCGAAAGGTCACCCTATGTCCAACACAGCTCTCATCACAGGCGCCTCTTCTGGCATTGGCAAAGAATTCGCGCGCTACCATGCTGCTTTGGGCGGCGATCTGATTTTGACGGCACGACGCGAGGCCGAATTGGACGCGCTAAAGGTCGAACTTGAGGCGGCGCATGACATCACCGCGCATGTGTTTGCGCTGGATTTGGGTGCGGCAGGCGGGGCTGAGGCGCTGATCAAAGCTGTGGGCGATGCTGGGCTAAAGGTCGATATCTTGATCAACAACGCAGGCTTTGGCGGGCATGGCATTCACATTGAACGCGATATGAGCGCAGAGCAGGCGATGATCGATTTGAACATCTCAGCGCTTGTGACCCTAACCCATGCCTTTGGCGGTCAAATGGCCGTGCAAGGCGGCGGCAAGATTTTAAACGTGGGATCAACAGCGGGCTTTATTCCAGGGCCACAACAAGCGGTGTATTTCGCCACCAAAGCTTTCGTGAATTCCTTTAGCCAAGCGATTGATCAAGAGCTGAACGCGCGCGGCGTGACCTGTACTGTGCTGGCGCCGGGCTATGTGGAAACCGAATTTGCGCAGACGGCGAATTTGCAAGGCACCGAGATGGTCAAAGGCGGTGGCGCGACGGCGGCAAGCGTGGCCAAACACGGCTATGACGCGATGCTGGCAGGCAAGTTGGTGACAATCAACGACCCCAAGATGAGCTTTTTGCTCAATTGGCTGACACCGCTGCTCCCGCGTCGTATGGTTTTGAAAATGACCAACAAGACGCAATCGAAAGACGCGCCAAACCAACATCTACTTTGAATCCCCCACCTTTGCCCACGCCCTTTGCTCATGCATTTTTTCCATGCGAGGGCGGTTTTGGATCAGCGGACTTTGTCGGCTTTCTTGATGACATCAGCCACGCGTTGTCCGATCAGGTTAGAGGCCTTGCGCGAGGGGTGGACCATGTCGATACCGTGCATGGACCGATCCCCATATTTGGTCATGTCAGCGATAGAAATAAAATAAACGCCTTCGTCTTTGCGCGCCATGGCGTCCAAGCGTTTCTCTAGGGTGTTGCCCAGTTCCAGACAGGCATCGGCAGAGGAATCAACGCCAGGACTGCGCAGGTAGCCGACATAGGCGACACGTGCCCCCGTGGCGCGTATCTGTGCCACAAGTTTGGGGATTTCACCAGCCGATCCATCGGGCGAGATGAGCCGCGCCATGCGCCGTCGGCATTTGCCACAACCACAAGATACATACAGATCATTGCCGCCGCCATTCAAGATCACCCAATCTTTGTCTTGGGCCGCCTTGCCCGAAAACTGCGCTGAAATGCGCAGGCCCAGCGCACCGGTCACGGGCAAAGCATGAATGATCTTGGCCCCGCCAATCGAGCGGTTGATCACAGGCTCACCCAGCACGCGCCCAACGACATCAGCGATAGAGTTGTCACTGGCCCCATGCCACGCCATCAGGGAATCGCCCATGGCGAGGATTTTGGCTTCTTGGGTTTGAGTTGTGTTAGCGCGCGCTGCATTCGGGTCAACCATAAGCGCCGCGATCAAACACCAGAGAACAACAATAAAACGCATGAACGAGGGCTTTCTAGACAAGGACAAAGACGCCAGATTGGCAGTCATAAGGTCAATGATGTTTAACCGTTAAGGTCAAGACTCAAAACGTAGAATGAACAGACCGCAAAATTTTGGCCGTTTGATGGCACGCGGACCCGCGTTTAGCGCAACCAGCTAAAATTACCCAGCCCATGCCCGTTGATTTGGCACGTGAAGGCGCAGTTTTTCACCCACGATCAATACGCCCTCGCATTGGATCCATGCCGTCACACCCCGCTTGCCACGTGCAGCCGCTTTGAAGGCTTTGCCATGGCCTCCGACGTCTTTTTCGATTTCCTTAGCTGGACCGTTGCAAGGGCCGTTTTCGACATCAATGACAATCGTGGTGCCTGTCTCGGTTTGCAGCCGCGATCCGGGCGGCACGAAGGTGAAATCGGGGATGCCTTCGATCACCATAGAGGCGCCCAGAAGCGAAGGGTCCAGCGCATCAAGGTCGATGTCTGCTGCGATCTCGGCCATTTCCTCAGAAGATAAAATAGACAGCTGACGGGTGTTGCGAATCTCGGTGCCTTTGGGGTGTTGGTCGCGCACCCGTACACAAGAGGCACGCGTTAGGCCGCTGTGATAGTCATCCTCAAGCCCTGAAAAAAACGCGTTCACTTGCGGCACGCTTTGTGCGCGAATGTCTGTCCGGCCGATCGGTACGGTTCCAAGCCACTTGATCGTCGCATGGTAATCGGTTGGGCGCAGTTCTGCCATGAGGGCCTCCTATTGGTTTGTCGCATCCTGTCCCATTCCACCCCACCCGGCAAGACACGACACACGCGCTGTTTCATCATATTTTGCGCGCCCGTCTTCACTGTAGATGATGCCATCCACACGCAAACCGTCCGAATCACAGTGATCTCTTCCCAAACACAGGCATTTCGTGTATGGGCGGTCTATCTGAGACGTAGCGCGATGATCCCCGTGCTGTGAAGAAATGATAGAGGGATCGGCGGCAATGGGGCCGCTATATATCACGGGAGACCTGACAGGGGTCAGGGCACTCCCAATTAGGATGCTAAATTCATGTTCAATGAAGTGAAAAAATCAATCCAGTGGGGCGAAGAAGAGCTTACACTGGAAACAGGTAAAGTTGCGCGTCAGGCCGACGGTTCAGTGATCGCCACTTTGGGCGAAACATCTGTCATGGCCAACGTGACCTTTGCTCGTAAACAAAAGCCTGGTCAGGATTTCTTCCCCCTGACAGTGCACTACCAAGAGAAATACTACGCGGCTGGTAAAGTTCCAGGTGGCTTCTTCAAACGTGAAGCCCGCCCAACTGAAAAAGAAACGCTGACTGCGCGTCTTATCGACCGTCCAATCCGTCCACTGTTCGTTCCAGGCTTCAAAAATGAAGTTCTCGTGATGTGTACAGTTTTGTCCCACGATCTTGTCAACGACCCAGACGTTGTTGCGATGATCGCGGCCTCTGCTGCTTTGACAATCTCAGGCGCGCCGTTCCGCGGTCCGATCGCTTGTGCGCGTGTTGGTTTTGAAGATGGCGAATACATCTTGAACCCAACAGTCGACGACATGCAGGACCTGCGCAACAACCCTGATCAACGTCTTGATCTGGTTGTCGCTGGTACCAAAGATGCCGTGATGATGGTTGAATCTGAAGCTTACGAGCTGAACGAAGAAGAAATGCTCGGCGCTGTAAACTTTGCGCATCAGCAAATCCAGCCTGTGATCGACTTGATCGTTGAGTTGGCTGAAGCCTGCGCGAAAGAGCCTTTCGATTTCCAAGCACCTGATTACTCAGACCTGTCAGCGACTGTTGCAGCCGCTGGTACGGATGCGATGAAAGCGGCTTACACGATCACTGACAAACAAGAACGCGTTGCGGCTGTATCTGCTGCCAAAGAAGCAATCAAAGCGACTTTGACAGAAGAGCAACTCGAAGACGCGAACCTTGGCCCAGCGATGAAAGGCCTCGAGTCTTCTGTTCTGCGCGGCGTTGTTGTGCGCGAAGGCAAACGTATCGATGGTCGTGCGTTGGATGAAATTCGTCCTATCGTATCTGAAACTGGTATTTTGCCACGCACACACGGTTCTGCCCTGTTCACACGCGGCGAAACACAAGGTCTTGTCGTAACGACGCTGGGCACTGGCGATGATGAGCAATTCATCGACGCGTTGCACGGCAACTTCAAATCCAACTTCATGCTGCATTACAACTTCCCTCCTTACTCAGTGGGTGAAGTTGGTCGTGTGTCTGGCCCAGGTCGTCGTGAAATCGGTCACGGTAAACTGGCATGGCGCGCGCTTCAGGCTGTTTTGCCTGCGGCCACTGATTTCCCATACACAGTTCGTATTGTGTCTGAGATCACTGAATCAAACGGGTCGTCTTCAATGGCGTCTGTTTGTGGTGGCTCCTTGTCCATGATGGATGCGGGCGTTCCGCTTAAATCCGCTGTGGCTGGTGTTGCGATGGGTCTGATCATGGAAGACGATGGCGAATACGCTATTTTGTCTGACATCTTGGGTGACGAAGATCACTTGGGCGACATGGACTTTAAAGTGGCTGGCACTGAGAACGGCATCACGTCTTTGCAAATGGACATCAAAATTGCCGGCATCACGCCAGCGATTATGGAAAAAGCCTTGGCACAAGCCAAAGCCGGTCGTTTGCACATCTTGGGCGAAATGAACAAAGCTTTGTCTGGCGCGTCTGGCTTCTCTGAGCACGCTCCTAAGATTGAGACCATGCAGATCCCAACGGACAAAATCCGTGAAGTGATCGGTTCCGGTGGTAAAGTGATCCGTGAAATCGTTGAACTGTCTGGCGCTAAAGTCGACATCAACGATGAAGGCATCATCAAGATCGCGTCTTCCGATGCTGAAGCGATCAAAAAAGCCTACGACATGATCCACTCAATCGTCGCAGAGCCTGAAGAAAACAAAGTTTACAAAGGTAAAGTTGTCAAAGTCGTCGACTTTGGTGCTTTCGTGAACTTCTTCGGCAAACGTGACGGCCTTGTGCATGTGTCACAAATCGAAAACCGTCGTTTGAACCACCCATCAGACGTGCTCAAAGAAGGCCAAGAAGTTTTCGTTAAACTCTTGGGCTTTGACGATCGCGGCAAAGTGCGTTTGGCTATGAAAATGGTTGATCAAACAACTGGCGAAGAGATCGCTGAAGAAAAAGCTGAGTAAGCTCTTCTAAATCGAAAACAAACTGTAAGGCCCTATCACATTTGGTAGGGCCTTATGTATAGGAGAAAGCCTCAAAATCAGCGCGGTATAGCGCGCGGATTTCCTCTTGCTGCGCAGGACTGGGCACAAACACCTTGGCCCCTTGCGAGACATTTTTTTTCTTTGTCAAAGACGCGCTTTTGGGCAGGGCCGCGCCCGCTTCGGCGAAGACACGCTCCATATCATCTGCATAGGTTTCAAGCCGACAAATACGATCATAGCGCATGGTGCCAAAGGCTGTGTTCGTCACTTGCCGGCGAAAATGCGGATCGGTGCCCTCGGGGTTTTCAGTCAAACAATATGAAATAAAAGCCAGATAAGCGTCGAATTTTTCGTCAATTGAGGCCTCTGTGCTGGCACCAAATTCGCCTAAAATGCCCTCATAGCGCGCCGCTTCGCGGTTGCGGCCATCAATAAAAAAATCTCGAAACGCCGACACAGCCCGCGTTTGGGGATGGCGCACCATCGTGAACCGATAGACATCAGACGCACTCAACGCCGGCTCCATATGCGGCCAATAGGGAACTCCGCGCATGAAATCCGGGGCGTCACTGATATTGCCCGCAAACACATGGCCCTTGGAAAACTCATAAAGCAAATGCGTCACAGACGAGCATCCGGCTTTAAAATTTCGCACAAACAACATCTTCTTGTCATCAGTCAAAACCAGCTGATGGATGATATCTTGGATGGCATAGGGCTGCGCAAGAAGGGACCGTTTTGCACGATGCCGCTTAGAAATGGGCGACAGCAAACGGAGCTTGATGGGGCTGGGGCGCGTTGCAAATGTAACGTTTGGCATACTGCTCACGTAACATGCGGCACGATCTGTAACAAGCCGCGCCTCGCCACTGATTTTAGATGATCTCACGTCCAATCTATGCAAAAAAGCGTCATGAATAAAATTCAAACTCCTCCGCCCGTCCTCATCCTCACCATGAAATGGGGCACGCTCTACGGGCCCAACTATGTCAACAACCTTGCGCGTGGTGTGAAACGTCACTTGCAACGCCCACATCGGTTTATCTGCTTCACCGATGATCCCGCAGGCTTGGACGCGGGCATCGAGGCCTTGCCTCTGCCCGAACTCGGATTGCCCGAAGGTCACACAGACACCCGTTGGCAAAAACTGGCCTTGTTCCGCAAAGACTTAGCTGGATTGTCAGGCACAGCGCTATTCTTGGATTTGGATCAGGTGATCACCGGCGACCTTGAGCCGTTCTTTGACCTGGAAGGCCCGTTTTTCATCATTCGCGACGATGATCTGTTTCGCGCTAAACCGCTGCGCAAGATCAATCCCAAACGCGATGCGTTTTTGCATTCTGTCGGCAACAGCTCGGTGTTTCGCTATGAGATCGGCGCGCACAGCTATATTCTGGATGCCTTTTTGGCCGACCCCGCAGCTGCCACCGCAGGGTATGAGATCAGCCAGCAATTCCAAAGTGCGCAGCTCGAAAAACACGGCCATCTCACCTATTGGCCCAAAGAGTGGTGCGTCAGTTTCAAAAACGATTGCGTGCCGCGCGGGTTGAAAAGCTATGTCAGCGATCCGGTTTTGCCCCAAGGCGCACGGATCGTTGTCTTTGCAGGCTCGCCCAAGATGGAAGACGCTTTGGGCGGCAAAGGCAGCAAATGGTATCGGCGCATCGGTGATGTGCGCTGGCTCAAAGAGATGTGGGAGAGATAGATGGGCGCGCCCCATTGGTTTCGCGTGTTCAAACACAAGCGCCGCGTCGCCCGTGCGCTGGCCGAGGTAAGCTCACGACGTACTTTGGGCATACAACATAACTTAGATGGCAAACTGGTCGTGTCACTGACCAGCTATCCCGCTAGGTTCGAAACACTGGCAAAGACTTTGCGATCGTTGCTTTTGCAAAGCATGCAAGCCGACAAAACGATTCTTTGGATCGCCCATGACGCTATCGACAAATTGCCTGCCGACGTTTTGGCCTGCCAAGCACAAGGGCTGACGATACAGGCAACCCATGAGTTGCGGTCTTACACCAAGCTCATCCCGACACTTTCAGCATATCCTAACGCCTACATCGTGACGGCGGATGATGACGTATATTACGGGGCAGATTGGCTCAAAGACCTTGTTGAGGCGCACCATAAGAGCGGCGCAAAAGTGATCTGTCACCGGGCGCATGAAATGGCCTTGAATGACGAAAAACGCCCTGCCCCCTATTCCTCTTGGTCACACAACACTGACAAGCCTGCGCAATCAGAACTGATTTTTCCAACCGGTGTAAGCGGGGTGTTCTACGCGCCCAATTGCTTTGATCCGCGCGTTCTAGACCAAGATCTTTTTCAATCCTTATGCCCCTACGCTGATGATGTGTGGTTCTATTGGATGCACCGTTTGACGGGCGGTTGTGCGCAAAAGATTGGTGGGAGACGCCGTATTTTGGAATGGAATATGACCCCCGCAAGTGACCTGCGCGCCTACAATGTTTTGGAAAATGGCAATGATGTGCAAATCAATGAGCTCATCAAGACCTTTGGATTTCCAAAATAAATCGGGCGCCCAAAATGAGCGCCCGATCCAATTGAAAACAGCCGTAAATTACTTAGGATCTTTGGCCATACGCAGGTAAGGCAGCTTGATGTCCAGCGCGCCGTATTTGGCTTCTGCGGCGGCGTTATCAAGCGACAAAGCCACAACAACGTCTTGGCCTGTGACCCAGTTCGCAGGCGTCGCAAGTGGCGCGCCATATGTTTTTTGCAAGGCATCCAAAGCACGCAAAATCTCGGCAAAGTTACGCCCCACAGACATAGGGTAAGTCATCATCAACTGGACTTTTTTGTCAGGTGAAATGATGAACACAGAGCGCACAGTGGCACTGTGCGCAGGTGTGCGCCCATCGGGCATGTAGGCGTCAGCTGGCAGCATATCAAAGGCCTTAGACACGGCCAGATCACTGTCTGCGATGATCGGGAAATCGGCTGTCGTGCCCGCAAAAGATTCGATGTCTTTTTTCCAGCCTTTGTGCTCTTCAACACCATCAACGGACACGCCGATCACTTTGGTGCCGCGCGCCGCCCATTCATCCGCCAACTGCGCCACAGCGCCAAATTCGGTGGTGCACACAGGTGTGAAATCTTTGGGGTGAGAGAACAAAATAGCCCAAGAGTCACCAATCCAGTCATGAAACGTAATCGTTCCTTGATCTGTTTCAGCCGTAAAGTTCGGTACAATCGTATTAATGCGAAGACTCATTGGTCCACTCCCTTTGATTATCTAATCCATAAGATAAGCATTCAGGCGGCCAATAACACCCCCCATTACCCCCTATGTCACGCGACATAAGAGAGATCTAAAACGGGCATTTCGCAGTGAAACTGACGCCTGCACCGCCATCAGGATGACGGAATTTCAGGTTCTCAGAATGCAGCATCAAACGCGGCGCGTCACGCGCATCACCCGTGGCATAAAGCGGATCGCCCATGATGGGATGGCCCA
Organism: Pacificibacter sp. AS14; assembly: GCF_038899935.1. Taxonomy (NCBI): domain Bacteria; kingdom Pseudomonadati; phylum Pseudomonadota; class Alphaproteobacteria; order Rhodobacterales; family Roseobacteraceae; genus Pacificibacter; species Pacificibacter sp. AS14. The sequence goes on along the minus strand of NZ_JBBMQI010000014.1, from coordinate 52,850 downwards.
AGAACAGCATATGCACCCGCAACTGATGCGACCGCCCTGTGTGGGGATACAATCGCACCCGCGTGCCTGTCTCGTCATAGCGTTGCACCCGCCAATCGGTCTGCGCCGCGCGCCCCGTTTCATGACAAATCTTTTGCAAAGGACGGTTTTCCCAATCGACGATGATCGGCTGATCGACAGTGCCTGTTTTCGGCTCCAGCTTGCCAAAAATACGCGCCACGTAAGTCTTTTTCGTACGCCGTTTTTCAAACTGCTGCCCGATGTGTTTTTGCGCATGGGGCGTCAAGGCAAAGACCATCACGCCACTGGTGTCGCGGTCCAACCGATGGATGAGCAAAGCCTCGGGAAACGCACCTAAAATGCGCGCCATCAAACAATCCGACAGATGCTCGCCCTTGCCAGGAACGGACAAAAGCCCTGCGGGTTTGTTCACAATCAAGATTTGATGATCCGCGTGGATCACGTCCAACGGGTCATGGGGGGGATTATATGTATCGCTCATGCGCAGCCGAATACCATGTTCAATCCAAATTGACCAACAGCTCTTTGCATCTGCGCCCGCCGAAGCACGCCATGGGGTCGACGCGATAAATTGATAAATTTCGATCTAAATGCCTCAGATATTCACGGCCTATTGCAAGGCGTTCCAAACACCTTGGTAAGACATTTTTCCTAAGATCAAACTGAATACGATCAAAAGGTGTCCAATGGAATTGAATCACAAAGACTTCGACAACGCGCGTTTGGTAACAGTCTGCGAAAACAGAATCGATGCGGTGTGCGCCATTCAGTTTAAAGACGAAATGCGTAAACTCACCGACGAAGGACCAAGACGCGTGGTGCTTGATATGTCCCAAGTCGAATTTCTCGACAGCTCTGGGTTGGGCGCCGTTGTTGCTGCACTCAAAGCCAAGAAAGTAGACCAAACACTTGAACTCGCCTCGTTGCAGCCCGCTGTACAAAAGGTGTTTCACCTAACCCGTATGGACACTGTTTTTTCAATCCATGACAACGCCACGTCCGCGATCGGGGACGCTGCCGATGCGTCCTGAAAAGATTTTGGACGTTTCTTTGAGCAGCGATAGAAACTTTCAAGGTGACAATGGCGCCCTGCGCTTGATCATTCCGGCAAATGAACGTTCCGTGCGACGCGGTCTTTTGACAATTAAATCCGGCATGTCCAACCTGAGCCTGTCCCAAGAGGATTGGAGCACGGTTGAACTTGTCATCGCAGAGGTGCTCAATAACATTGTTGAGCATGCCTACTCGGACAGCGAGTCTGGCCTGATTGAGGCTCATTTGGATTACTCACACGACACTTTGCAGTGCAAAGTTATCGACACGGGACGCTCGATGCCAAATGGCAAACTTCCCAAAGGCGCTCCCAAAGACCTGACATGTAACATTGCGGATTTACCGGAAGGTGGATTTGGTTGGTTCCTTATCCACCAGCTGACTCGTGACCTGAACTACGCGCGCCACTCAAACCAAAACACACTGTCCTTCAGGCTGCCGTTTGCAAGCAAGGATTAGCCCGTCCCGGTGTCAATTCATCTGAAAATGAAGCGGGTATGTGCCATCTTCGAACGGTCCAAAAAGATCCGTAAGATCTGGGTGTTCCACAGGAACGCCAGAATAATCTGCAATCAAATTCTGCTCTGAGACATAGGCGACATAATAGCTTTGATCATTCTCAGCCAATAGATGGTAAAACGGCTGATCTTTCTTAGGTCGGCTTTGTTCGGGAATAGCATCATACCACTCTTCGGTATTGGTAAAAATAGCATCCACGTCAAAGACCACGCCACGAAAGGGATGCTTTCGGTGACGGACAACCTGTCCTAAGTGATATTTGGCGCGTGTTTTCAACATAACATTGCAACCCCCGTTTCACGTTATTAGACTTTTCCAGCGGGCAGTGTCCACGGGGGGCAGCCGATTAATCAGGAAACAGTCTGTGAACTTAATTTTAACAGTCTTAGAAATTGTGTCGCCGGTCTTTCTATTGGCCACGATAGGATTTATCTGGGTCAAAACGGGTCACGAGTACCGCATCGAGTTTGTCACCAAACTGGCGATGACCCTATCGGTCCCAGCTTTGATTTTCACCGCACTGGTCAAAGCCGAAATTGACCCGACCGCATTGACGAAGCTGTCCTTGGCCGCGATATCGGCTTACGGCGCTGTGACCGTCATAATGTATCTGACGGTCAAACTGCTCAAGCTTGAAACCCGCACCTATCTGAACCCTCTGATTTTCGGCAATGTGGGCAACCTCGGCTTACCCTTGGCCTATTTTGCATTTGGTGACGAAGGTCTAAGCTATGCCATCATAATCTTCGCCGTCATGGCGATTTGGTCCTTCACATTCGGGGTCTACATCACGGCTGGTGGCGGCTCTTTTGGCAAGGCCTTAAAAGAGCCTCTTGTGGGGGCCACGCTTTTGGGGTCGGTGTTTTTATGGCAGGGTTGGACCATCCCGACGTTTATGATGAACACCTTGGAATTATTGGGGCAAATTGCTATCCCGACCATGTTGATCACACTCGGCGTCGCCGTGGCGCGCCTTGCGCCCAGCGGTCTTGGAAAAGCAGCTATGCTATCCGTATTCAAGGCCCTTATCTGCACCGGCATCGCCATCATTCTTGGCAAATGGTTCGGCCTGTCCTCTGTGCCATATGCGGTGTTGATCCTGCAAATCACCACACCTGTCGCCGTCACATCCTATCTTTTGGCTGAAAAATACGGTGCCAAGGCCGAAGACGTCGCAGGACTTGTTGTGGCCTCGACCCTTTTGTCCGTGCTGTACCTTCCGCTATTGTTGGCTTTTGTTGTGTGACCAAAATCAGCCCACTCACGAGAAAGCCATTTTACGGAGCGCCCAAAACGCGGTATGGTTGTAAAAAATAACACATGAGAGCAGTTATGAGAAAAGGTCTTCGCGCGATGGCACTGTTGGTGCTGGTCGCTGCCTGTGGCAGCGGTAATTTTTCGGCACCACGCAATCTCGACGACGCCTGTTCAATCGTTAAACAACGCCCCGCTTATTTGAAGGCCATGAAAGCCTCAGAGCGCAGATGGGGCGTGCCCGTAAACGTGCAGATGGCAGTGTTATACCAAGAAAGTAAATTCATCGGCAACGCACGCACGCCGTATCGGTTTGTGCTGGGCGTGATTCCAATGGGTCGCCAAAGCTCTGCCTATGGTTATGCGCAAGCGCTTGATGCGACATGGGATGAGTACCGCGAAGACCAGCGCCGCTTTGGTGCCAAACGTGACCGGATCAACGACGCCACTGATTTTATGGGGTGGTACATGGCTGAATCCACTAAGCGCCTCGGGATTTCAAAAACAGACGCACGGGCACAATATTTAGCTTATCACGAGGGTCGCAGCGGCTATGCCCGCGGCAGCTACAGAGCCAAATCTTGGCTTGTGCGCGTGGCCGCTGCAACGGCTTCAAGGTCCAGCAGTTATTATGTTCAGCTGAAGTCCTGCCACAAAATCTAATGCGCTTTGCCTCACGCCTATGAGACACAGGGTGAGGCAAAGCATGCGCCGATTCACTCGATAGGTGTGCCCCTGCGGCGCGCTTCAGCTCTGATGTTAAACTCGGCATCTCGTACCGTTCCACCCAGACGCATTTTGGTCAGCTGAACCGTGGTCGACCCACCGCCTTCATCGTGAATAACCCAAGCCTTCAACACCGGTGTATCCCCAAAAATCAAATCGATGGACCCGTATTCTGGATGCTCAGGATCTTGGGCGCGCACAACTGTGTCACCATTTTGTTCGGTATGGGACACGACCATTTTCGCCCGCGACAGATCAACATTTTGTTCCAAAATCAAAGACAAGGGCGTCTGAGACATGGGAAATCGTTGGGGCGGTTCGTTAGAGCCGGGATCAAACACGGCCACCTGCCCACCAGAGCCAAGCACCAAAGGATCATTTTCACCGCCATAAGACAGACGCATCCGACCCGGGCGTTTGAGCGTCAGTACACCCGTTGCCGTAGAACCATCATCGTTCTTTTGAACGAAATCGGCCTGAACCGTGACAAGCGAATTTATATAGGTGGACAGCTCATTCAATGACAGTTTTTCTGCCGCCGCTGGAAGGGCCAAACAAATAGACGCGATAACGGGCGCAAGTGCGAAACGAAGTGTTTTCATACTCTCAATATACGCCGCTTTGCGCACCAAAACATCCTAGAATTGATCACATAAACCGGAAGGGCGCGTGATAAGCAAAGATCTGCACATCACACCCTGAACTGCTTACTGCACGCTCTGGTCTAAGAACCTTATTGCTCGGGAACCAAAATGTCGCGTTTGCCAACATGGTTGGCCGGTGACACCAAGCCTTCGTCTTCCATTTGCTCAACAAGACGCGCGGCTTTGTTATAGCCAATCGCCAGTTTGCGCTGGATGTAGGAGGTCGAACATTTGCGATCTTTGATAACGATGGCCACAGCCGTGTCGTAAAGCGCATTTTCGACGTCTGTATTGCCGCCAGTGGACAGACCCAGCACAGCATCGATGCTGCTTTCTTTGTCAGAAGGCGGGCCTTCGACCACGCCCCCAACATAAGACGGCGGACCGTAGGATTTGAGGTAAGAGACAATTTTCTCGACCTCTTCATCCGAACAAAACGGTCCGTGCACACGGGTGATTTTCGATCCGCCCGCCATATAAAGCATGTCGCCCATACCCAAGAGTTGCTCAGCACCCTGTTCGCCCAAAATCGTGCGACTGTCGATTTTCGAGCTGACTTGGAACGAAATCCGTGTCGGGAAGTTTGCCTTGATCGTACCGGTGATCACGTCAACAGACGGACGCTGTGTCGCCATGATGATGTGAATGCCAGAAGCCCGCGCCATTTGCGCCAAACGTTGGATGCAGGCCTCGATCTCTTTACCCGCCACCATCATCAAGTCGGCCATCTCGTCAACGATTACAACAATGTACGGAATGGTTTCGGGCTTGAACTCTTCGGTCTCGAAAATCGGATCACCGGTTTCCTCGTCAAAACCGGTCTGCACAGTGCGCGAGAACATCTCGTCCTTGGCCAGCGCTTCTTTCACGCGACCATTGTAGCCATCGATGTTACGCACGCCCAGTTTAGACATCTTGCGATAGCGATCTTCCATCTCAGCGACGGTCCATTTCAGCGCCACAACAGCCTTTTTCGGATCGGTCACAACCGGCGACAACAGATGCGGAATGCCGTCATAAACGGACAGCTCAAGCATCTTCGGATCGATCATGATCATCCGGCATTCATCCGGCGTCAGCTTGTACAACAGCGACAAGATCATGGTGTTGATCGCCACAGATTTACCAGAACCCGTCGTCCCCGCAATCAATAGGTGAGGCATCTTGGCAAGATTGGCCACGATGGGATCGCCACCGATGTCTTTGCCCAAAGCCAGCGGCAGCTTCATGTTGCTGTCGCCAAAATCACGCGCCGATAGGATTTCGCGCAAGACGACTTTCTCGCGGTTTTCATTCGGCAACTCGATCCCGATCACAGTGCGACCCGGCACAGTCGAGACACGCGCAGACAGTGCAGACATAGAGCGGGCGATATCGTCAGCCAAGCCAATGACGCGCGAGGCTTTCAAACCGGGCGCAGGTTCAAGTTCGTACATGGTCACAACCGGCCCCGGACGCACGGACACGATTTCGCCTTTGACGCCGTAATCATCCAGCACGTTTTCCAACATACGCGCGTTTTCTTCCAAGGCATCATCAGACAGCGTAAACCGTTCAACTGTGTCGGCGCTTTCCAGCAGCGACAAAGGCGGACACTGGTAAACCGCTTCTTTTGGATCGAATTTCAACGTCGGCTGGGCTTCGGCTTGCGCTTGTTTCGACTTCACCGCAGGCTTGCGCACTGGATGTTGCACAACGCGTTTTGACTCTGGTACGGCCACCGCAGGCTCGAAACGTGCTGCATTTGGCGTAACGTAATCAGGCGTATCCAGCGCGATATCGTCGTCATAATCCATCGGCGCGTAATCGGTGGGCGCCACATCATAGCCCCCATCATAACCGTCATCTGTATAGGCGAGCGCGTCATCCGCATAAGCCAATGGGTCTTCAAATCCTATATCATTCTCAGCGGCAACCTTAGGCGCAGGCTGCGAAATAATCATCGGCTTGGGACCTTTTTTGTATTTCGCAACGGCTGCTTGTGCGGCAGATAAAGGTGGCTCAATCCGCCCACCTGTTGTGGAAATCGCGCGCGACCCAGCACGCACACGCGCATTCACGACATTCGAAATCTTACTGCGGACACGATCATCAAAACCGCCGCCCATATCAGGTTCTGGTGCCAATTCTGGCTCAACCAGTTCCGGCTGTAACGGCACCTCTTGGGACCGTTTCAACAGGGTTGGCATTTTGGAAAACAGGCCGGACTTTTCGGAATATTCTGTCGGGACTATGTGGTCCTCAACATTGTCTTGATGAACCCCTGCGCGCACAACACGCGGGGCAACGACCTGATCCTCTTCGAACAAAGCCTGATTTTCCGCCAAAATGCGCTTTTTGTCGGCGCGGCGTTCAGCCGCTGTCGTTGCGATACGTTGGCCTGTCGCGACAGACCCGCGCGCAGCCATGCCCGTCACATGCAAAATCAAAGCATAAACACCAACCAGCCCGTACAGCATAAAGCGCCCAGCTTTACTCAGCTCATGGCGGGTAAAGCCACAGACGAACAACATCATCGCAACGGCCGCAAAGGAAGCTATGAAAGCCAATGATTTTAGTGCCAAAGCAGGGCTCAGCGGGAAGATTTGAATCAAAGCAGCCAGCACGGTGTCTCCAAACAATCCGCCGTAGCTTTGGGCCGAAGTGCTCGCATATGTCGAGGCATAGATCGCAATCAATGCAATCGAAATCGGCGCGAACACCACACGCGACAAAGACTGTTCAGCCCCGTGATGAGTGATGAAACGCACCCCCCAAACGGCGAACACAGCGGCAATACCCCAAGAAGCCGTGCCAACGATGATCATCAACGGCGAGGCAATCGTGGCGCCAAAATGCCCCAAGATATTGTTCACCGGCGCATCGGTGGCCGACAACCAACTGGGGTCCTCAGGCATGTACGACCCCAACATCAAGGCCATGATCACAGCACAAAGCAACAGTCCGATGCCCACAAGTTCTCGTCCCCTGCGTTCTAAAAGCGCTTGGGTGTTTTTGTCAAAAAGTGGGTCGCGACCACGTGCCTGATAGGATGCCATTTTCGCCTCTTTCAACCGTACAAACAGTCACGAAGCGTTGTAAGCCCGTGCTGTGTCTCTGTTTTTGGGGCCACCAAAGCGACCCGAATGTAATTTTTGCCAGGGTTGTGCCCCTGAACATCTCGTGACCAATAGGCGCCCGGAACAACCCGCACACCTGTTTCAGTCCACAATTTTAAAGCCGCTTTTTCGCCGTCTTCCACAGGAAGCCACAAAAAGAAACCGGCTTGCGGAGCGCTTGCTCCATCGATGCCAGAAAAGATCTCATCGGCGAGGTCTAGTTTTTCAACGTAAAGCGCCCGCGATGCGGCCACATGGGCCTCGTCAGCCCAAGCCCGCGCAGATACCGCTTGGATAGGCAAAGGCAAAGGCGCGCCAGAGTAAGCCCGCAACTGTTTGATCTGTTCGATATTTTTCGGACCAGAGGCCACAAAGCCAGAGCGCAACCCCGGAAGGTTAGAGCGCTTAGACAGAGAATGAAAAATCACCACCCGCTCAGGGTCTGCGCCGATGTCTTGCGCCGCCTCAAGCGCGCCCACGGGGGCCTCGCCGCGATAAATCTCGGAATAGCATTCGTCAGCGAAAATCGTGAAGTCGTGCTTTTCTGCCAAAGCGATCAAGTCACACAAATAATCACGCGGCGCCACGGCCCCTTGGGGGTTTGACGGGCTGCAAATATAGACCACAGTCGTGCGGTCCAAAATCTCGGTGGGCAGGCCCGCATAGTCTGGCAAAAACCCCGTTTGCGCGGTCGCGGGCACAAAAACGGGTTCCGCGCCGACCGTGGCGGCGGCCACTGCATAGACTTGGTAGAACGGATTGGGGATCAAAACGACAGGTTTTTTGCCGCGCTTTGTTTCCGGCGAAAGCGCGATACAGGCGTTCATCAAGCCTTCGCGGGTGCCATTGAGCGTCATGATTTGGGTCGCAGGATCGACCGCCACATCAAAGCGACGCTTGATCCATCCGGCAATCGAGTCCAGCAGTTCTGGCGTGCCATGGTTGGCGGGGTATTTCGCAAACAGATCAACGGTTTGCATCATGATTTCCCCGACAAAATCGGGCATCGCATGGCGGGGTTCGCCGATGGTCATATGTATGATCTCACCGCCTGGCGCATGCGCATCGAGAAGGGTTCTCAAGCGCGGAAACGCATATTCAGGCAGGTTCGAAAACCGCTCTGGAAACGTCATGATTGTTACTACTGCCTCGTCTTCGCGGATCATTTTGCCCGCTTGTTTTAAGGCACGATACCGCGTTCAAGCCAAACGGTCCAGAAAAAGACGTCTCGTTTCAATGCCTGCCGTCCGAACCTGTGACTTTTAGGCCAAGGCGCGCTCCACTGCGGCCCCCAAACACAGCAGTTGATGTTCGGTATTGGGCGGTGTTTGCAGCAAAATACCCGTAGACGGCACACCCGTTGGAAGGGTCAACCCCGTCAGCCCCATCAAGTTGCCAATACGCGTGTTGCGCAGCGCCAATAGGTTTTCGGTCACGTAGTAATCGTTGTCACTCAAAAGCCGGTCCATATTGGGCGGCAAAATCGGCGCAGTGGGCAAGATCACCGCGTCATAGCCTGCGGTGGCGGCCAGATACTCTGCGCGATACATCTGCAATTTGCGCCACGCATCGACGTAATCCGCCGCCATAACGGTGCCACCTGCACGGAAACGGTCCAAAATGGGCGGAAACATCACGGTTGGATTGGCCTCGATCACATCGCGCCATGTGCCATAAGCCTCAGCCGGAAACAAAATACCCGACAGAGCCATGGCCCGTTCAATCATATCCACCGATCCGCGCTCGATGATAGCGCCTGCGTCTTGCAAACGCAGCACTGCGCGCTCAAACCCTGCCAAAGGGGCCTCGCGAATGTCATCAAAAGCCACGGTTTCCAGCATCAACAGGCGTTTGCCTTTAAGCGACGCGTCGCGCAGATTGGGCGCTGGCGTGCCATCCAAAATCGCAAACACCTCGGCGGCGTCCTCAACCGTTTTGACCAATGGACCAACGGTGTCAAAGGATTCCGCCAGCGGCACAACGCCGGAGAGCGGCAGGCGGTTTGAGGTCGTTTTCAACCCCACCAAATCATTCCACGCCGCAGGAATACGCACTGATCCGCCTGTATCGGTGCCAATCGCGCCGGGGGCCAATTCAAACGCGACAGAGCCCGCCGCCCCAGACGACGACCCGCCAGACACCGCCGCCGCATCGTTCACGCAGGGTGTGGTCTCGGTCACAGGATTGAGACCCAAACCTGAAAACGCCAATTCGCTCATATGGGTTTTGCCCAAGCACACAAGGCCACTCTCGGTGGCGCGGCGCACCACCTCGGCGTCCTCGGTCGGCACGCGCCCTTCCAGTAAACCCGACCCAGCCTCGGTCGCTGTGCCTGCGGTGTCGAACAGATCTTTCCAAGACACAGGCACACCGTCCAAAAGCCCGCGCCGCGTGCCGGTTTTGGCGCGTTTGCTGGCGGCCGCAGCCTCACTCAGCGCACGCTCACGCGTCAGACGCGCGTAAATACGCGGGCCGCAGGCATGCGCCTCGGCAGCATCCAGATATTGCGCCGTGATGTCGAGTGGGTCGAGCGCGCCTGCCCCAATATGACGGCCCAATTCGCACATGGATTTTTTGAAAATATCGGACATGAACAGCCCCTTTGTCGCTTGATTATCGTCTGAGTATCATCGGTGTCATTTTCCCCAAGCTAGCGGCACAAACACGCATGGACAATCCCGCATTGCGCGCCATATTGACGGCATGACAGATTCAAATGACATCCTGATTGTAGGCGGCGGCCTCAACGGCCCAGCCTTGGCTTTGGCGGTTGCAAACGCTGGCTTAAACGTGACCATCATCGACCGTATCAGCACCTCTACGCTGGCGGGCGGCGGATTTGACGGACGCGGCTATGCCTTGTCTGTGTCGTCGCAAAGATTGCTGCAAGCTTTGGGTGTTTGGGATGTTGTGCGCGACAAAGCCCAGCCGATTTTGGATGTCAAAGTCACCGACGGCAAAGCAGGCGACGGCCCTGCGCCTTTTATGTTGGAATTTGATCACGCCGAGACCGACGACGGACCTGTTGGGTTTATGATAGAGGATCGCTTTTTGCGTCGCGCTTTGCTGGATGCAGCGGCCGAACATCCGCGTATCACCCAAATCAACGGCACAGTGGCCGCGCAAAGCGTTGACCCTTTGGGCGCGCATTTGACCTTGGATGATGGGGCCACTCTATCAGGCGCATTGATTGCGGGCTGCGACGGGCGCACCTCTGGCACGGCCAAGCGCGCTGGCATTGCGCGCACTGGTTGGGGCTATGATCAAACCGCTTTGGTTTGCGCCATTGCGCATGCATTGCCCCATGAGGGCTGCGCGCATCAGTATTTCATGCCCGCTGGCCCCTTGGCGATTTTGCCTTTGCCTGACAACAAAAGTTCGATTGTTTGGACCGAAAAAACCAGCGTGGCCGCCGATATTCACGCGCTGTCCGATGCGGATTATTTGGACGTTTTGCGTCCGCGCTTTGGCGATTTTCTGGGTGAGATTTCTTTGGCGGGCAAGCGGTTCACCTATCCGCTGAGCCTGACTTTGGCCAATGTTTTTGCCGCCGACCGCGTGGCTTTGGTTGGCGATGCCGCCCACGGGATGCACCCCATCGCGGGGCAAGGTTTGAACGCAGGTTTTAAAGACGTTGGTGCGCTGGCTGAGACCTTGGTTGACGCCCATCGGCGCGGCGAAGACATCGGGCGCATCAATGTATTGATGCGCTATCAGCAATGGCGCCGCTTTGATGTCACCACGCAAGCTGCGATGACCGATGGGTTCAACAGGTTGTTTTCAAACGACAACCCGCTGTTGCGATTGGGTCGCGACATCGGGATGGGTGTGGTGAACGCCCTGCCAAGTCTGCGCCGTGCAGCGATGCGCGAGGCGGCCGGTGTCAGTGGAGATTTGCCCAAACTGATGCAGGGCAAACCGCTTTAAGCGCGGATCAGTCGTCCAAACGCCGTGCTTCGTCCATCAGCATAATCGGAATGCCGTTGCGAATGGGATAGGCCAGACCTGCGGTTTTGGACACCAGTTCTTGGGCCTCAGCGTCATAGGATAGAACACCGCGCGTGTGCGGGCAGACCAAGGCTTCAAGCATTCTGCGATCAAAAGGGATTGTATCAGGTGTCATTACATCATGTCCTCGTTGGTGCCGCCACGTAAGGTAAATTCCATCAATGTTACAAGCGTTTCTCGGCGTGTCGACAAAGACGGGGCTTCGAGCAGGGCTTGTTTGTCTTCCGCGTCAAAAGGGCAAAGCATCGAAATGGAGTTGATCAAAACCTCATCCGAGGCCCCTGCCAAACCGTCCCAATCGACGTCAAACTCTTCTGCGGAAAAGTACCGACGCAACAGCGCAAATAGGGCTTTTCGATCCAAACCTGCGTCGCGTTCCGAGCCGCCAAGATCGCGATCAAAGCCTGACCAGTCAATCAATGCGCGCCGATATGGCACAAATCCGTCGATTTCATCGCCAATACGACAGCGCGAAATGCCAGTCAACGTGATCATATAGCGGCCATCATCGGTCTCGTTAAACCCCGTCAAACGCCCCGCACAACCGATGGCATTTAAGCGATCACCTGCGGCGCCGCCGCGCGGCTGCGCCATCACGATCAGGCGTTCGGGGGTTTTCATGCAGTCCTCGACCATTTGCAAATATCTAGGCTCGAAAATATGCAGCGGCAAAGGGGTGCGCGGCAGCAAAAGCGCACCGGGCAACGGAAAGACGGGCAGCGCCAAAGGCAGATCATTTGAATTTTTCATACCCATGAGGTAGCCCGCCATCCCGATCAGACAAATATCATTGATGACAATTTGCGACGCCCGTTCAAAACAATCGGATCATTGGCCTTCAAGCTATCGAAAATCTTGAACAATTGCTCTTTCGCAGCGCCTTCATTCCAATCGCGATCTTGTTTGAAGGCCGCCAAAAGGGCATCTACGGCCTCTTCGACTTGACCCTCTGCGTGCAGGGCTGTGGCCAAATCAAGTCGCGCTTGCATATTGGCAGGATCAGCGGCAACAGCGGCGGTCAGATCGGCCACAGGGCCCGCGTTTTCGGCCTCGCGCGCCAAAGCGATTTGCGCAAATACAGCCTCGATCATTGGATTTTCGGAAATCTCAGCTGGCATGCCGTTCAAAACCGCTTCGGCCTCATCCAGTGCGTCTTGCGCGATGTGGCATTTGGCCAAACCTGCAAACGCGCCGACGTTTTTGGGGTCTTCTTCCAAGATTGCCGCATAGGTTTCAGCCGCGTCGTCAATCTCGCCAGCCTCAAACATTTCATCTGCGGCCTCGACTGCCGCATCCAAACCACCGTCATCGACAAGGTCTGTCAGCTTGGCGACAAAGGCATCGATTTCAGATTGCGGCAGCGCGCCTTGGAACCCATCGATCGGCTCGCCTTGCCAGAATGCGAAAACAGTCGGGATCGATTGCACCCGCATCTGCCCCGCAAGCATTTGGTTTTGGTCGACATCGACTTTGACCATGCGCACTTTGCCGTCGGCGGCGCTGACCGCCGCTTCCAAAGCCGGCCCAAGCGTTTTGCACGGGCCGCACCAAGGCGCCCAAAAGTCGACGATCACAGGGACCGTTTTCGACATCTCAACGACTTCTGCCATAAAGGTGTCTTGGGTGATGTCGATAATATGCGCGCCCGCAGTGGGGGCGTTGGGTGTCCCGAGTTCAATCATCTGGGTCTCTCCTCTAACTTTGCTTGTCCTTTATATGCGCTTGTTGAACGCAGAATTAAAGGTCGAAGGTGGCAAACACGGGCGCATGGTCAGACGGCTGTGTCCATCCGCGGGCGTCGCGCAAAACGCGGCTGGAATGCGCGGCTTTTGAAATGTCGGATGTGCCCCAGATGTGATCCAGACGACGGCCTTTGTCGGCCGCGTCCCAATCTTTGGCGCGATACGACCACCAGCTGTACAGCAGCCCGTCCGGAATATCTTGGCGCGTGATATCGACAAAGCCGCCCGCCTCTTGAGTTTGCACCAGATGTTCGATTTCGATTTCTGTGTGCGATACGATTTTACGCATCTTTTTGTGATCCCAAACATCGTCTTCGCGCGGCGCGATGTTCAAATCGCCCACAAGTATCGATTTTTCAAGCTTTGCGGCATGAAAGGCGTCACGCATTTCAGTGAGGTAATCGAGCTTTTGACCGAACTTTTCATTGATCTCGCGATCGGGTTTGTCACCACCGGCGGGCACATAAAAGTTGTGGATGGTCACGCCGTTCTCAAGCTTGCCCGCAACGTGGCGCGCATGGCCCAAGCTGGCGTAATCTTCGCCGCCCGCATCTTCAATCGGCAGTTTCGACAGGATAGCCACGCCGTTATAGCCCTTTTGCCCGCGCGCTACCATGTGGGTGTAGCCCAGCGCGTGAAAGCCCTCGAGCGGGATTTTATCAACGGGGGATTTGCACTCTTGCAGGCACAACACGTCGGGGCCTTGCTCGGACAAAAGCTTGAGCACAAGCGGCTCGCGCAGGCGGACTGAGTTGATGTTCCAAGTGGCAAGCGTGAATGACATATGCGGGTCCCTGCGATTTGGCCAAAGCGGCCCATAAATTTGATCGACAGGTTAATCGGCCTTTCCCACTTGCGCCACCCAGAACTGGATCAATCGTATTGAACCACTTCAAACTCGATGCCATCTGCATCATCGAAATAAAACCTGCGTCCGGGTTCGTAGTCTGCATGCGAGCACGGGGTGAACCCGACATGGCGCACGCGTTGCTCGATCACATCCAAATCTGGCACCACCACGGCGATGTGATTGAGGCCATTTATGCTGCGGTAACTGTCCACGGGGGGCGTGGGATCTGTGGGCGGCTGATAAAGCGCAAGATAGCTGTCATCGCCGCCTACATGAACAGTTTTGCCGTTGTGAATAGACGGGCCATGCCAGCGGATTTTCCAATCGAAAACGAATTCCATCCAATCCACTGTGGCGCTCAAATCACTGACGGTGACGTTCACGTGTTCCAATTTTACCTGTGTCATTTGGCTCTCCTAAACATTGCTGTTGTGCGTTTATAGAGCCTGTGTAATTGTTAAACCTAACTTTAGGTCAAGGTTTATTTATGGCACTCGCAAAAGAACTATCCATCGGGCAAGTCGCCCTGCGCACTGGCATCGCGGTTTCGGCGTTACGCTATTACGAATCTGAAGGATTGCTGCAAGCGAACCGCAATGCAGGCGGGCAGCGGCGATATGCGCGCATGGCGCTGCGGCGGATTTCCTTTATCATCGCGGCGCAAAAATTTGGGTTTTCCATCGCCCGTATTCGTGAACTGCTGGCGGACCTGCCGGAAAACCGCACGCCGAACGAAGCCGATTGGCGCAAGATCGCCATGGAATTTCGCGCAGAGCTGGATTCAAAAATCGCATCCTTAGAACGGCTACGCGATAATTTGGAAGGCTGTATCGGCTGCGGATGCCTGTCTATGAAAAAGTGCAAACTTTACAACGAGAACGATCAGGTGGCGGCCCGCGGCGCTGGACCGCAACTGTTGTAGGCACCACGGCACAGCAAAAAGGCCCCGACATGCGGGGCCTTCTCTTGATGGAATTCAGTGTCTTAGAATGTTGGCAGTGGTGGCAACGGTTGACCGAACCACTCTTGGGAAATCGCGTCCAATTCACCGCCCAGTTTTTTGTGCAAGATAAAGACGTTGACCCATTGCAGCAGATCAAAGTCGCCTTTTTTCACGCCGATGAACGCAGGGCTTTCTTTGAGGATGATTTTGGTGGCGATGCTGATCTCTGGGTGGTCAACGGTCAACTGCGCTGCGGCTGTGTTGCCTGTGACCAGCACGTCGATTTGACCAGATGTATAGGCAGACAAGGTCGCCGCATCATCGCCGAAACGAACGATTTTCGCATCTTCAGGCGCGATTTTGGACAGTTCAAGATCTTCCAAGTTGCCGCCGGTCACACCGATGGTCAGCCCAGACAGATCGGCAGCCGTGCTGATCACCGTGTCATCGGATGCGAACACACCAGAGTAGAAGGGCGCGTAGGCGGCCGAGAACCAGATGGATTTCGCACGCTCAGGGTTGGCACCCAAAGACGAAATCACCAAATCAACGCGTTCTGTCTCTAAGAACGGAATGCGTTGTTTGGACACAACGGGCACGATCTCAAGTTCAACACCGAGGTTTTCGGCCAAAAGTTTCGCCACATCGACATCATAGCCAACATGTTCGCCTTCAATGCCAAGCGATCCAAAAGGCGCAAAGCTTTCAGGGACAGCGATTTTGATCACGCCTTCAGACAGGATATCGGACAGGTCCGCATGTGCGGGTGCACAGACGGGAAAGGCCAGCGCTGCGGCTGCAATCAGGGATTTTACTTTATTATTCAACATTGGAGTCTCCTTGAGGTGAATAAGTTTGAATGATGTGAATCAGTGGGCGGGCGACCCAAGGCGTTTCTCTAACCAGCGCGACCACAGGGTCAGCGGATAACAAAGACTGAAATAAATCAGCGCCATGAGCGGATAAATAACGAAGGGTTCTGAGCCCTCGACAGGGGCATTGGCCCAGCGCTTGCCAATTGCCATGAGGTCGTGAAACCCGATGATATAGGCCAGCGAGGTGCCTTTGATGATCTGCACCATAAAGCCCACAGTAGGTGCCAAAGCGATGTTTAACGCTTGCGGCAGAATCACTTTGCGCAGGGTCGGATAGAACCCAAGCCCAATCGCGCGCGCGCCTTCCCATTGGCCTGGCGGTACACTCTCGATGGCACCGCGCCATACGTCGGCCAGATAGGCCGAGGAATAGATCGTCAACGAGAAAATCGCAGCCGTCCAAGGATCAATGGTGATACCCAAAAGCGCAGGCGCGCCAAGACCCGTGAGGAACAGCAGCATCAATAAAGGCGTAGATTGGAACAGCCAGATGTAGCTGACGGCAACACCTTTGGCGGTCTTGTTTGGCATAATGCGCAGCAATGTCACCAACCCGCCCAGAATGCCACCGCCGAGAAAGGCGATCAAAGACAGATAGATTGTAAACTGCGTGGCTTCGATCAGCTGGAACAAAATGATGCCGTCGGGCTTGCCCATCAGGGAAATAAACAGATCTTTCATCGCGCGGTCTTCCAGCGAAAGGCGCGCTTTTCGATTCCGTACATCAGCGTTTTAAAGGCCAAGGACAGCAAGATATACAGCACGGTGAGCGTGAAGAAGACCTCGAACGATCTAAACGTGCGACTGTCGATATAAAGACCTGCGTTGGTCAAATCGCGCACGCCGATCTCTGAGATCACGCCAGTGGTCAAGAATAAGAAAATGAACTGCGAATTGAGCGAGGCAAACATCTGCGCCACAGATTGCGGCACAATGATCTTGATGAACTGAACAAAACGCGGAATGCCCAAAGCTTTTGCGGCGTCATGCTGGCCTTGGTCGACGACCTGAAACCCAGCCCGCAAAATTTCGGCGAAATAGGCGGAAAAGTTCAACATCAGCGCCAACACAGCATGGCCCCAAAACGGCCAGACATAGCCAAGCAATTGCGGCAAACCAAAGGCCACGAAAAACAGCTGAACAATCAAAGGCGTGTTGCGAATGAAATCCACGTAAGTGGCAGCGATATAGCGCAGGACTGGAATTTTCTCATAGCGCGCGGCCGCCAAGCCCAGCGCTAAAATGAATCCCAGAACAGCGCCAGCCAGCGTCACACCTGCGCTCAACGCGATTCCTTCGGCCAAAAGCCAAAGGTATTCTGGGTTTCGGTAGATCTCGAAAAAGCGCAGTTCCATAAGTGGCCGACCTTTGCGTCTACAATTTCGTGTACGATCATGTACTTGAGTTGACACAATAGGCGACGTTGGGGCGGCACAAGGCGGCGCGCGCATGGGGCGCTTTCATTCTTTGGTGTGCCAAAAAAGAAGACCCATTTTTGACCAAACGCACAAAAAAAGGCCCCGATCAAAACGATCCGAGCCTTTTCACATATATAAGGTGCCGCTTAGGACGCCAAACGATACCCGCCGGATTCCGTCACAAGAATGCGCGCATTCGAGGGATCAGGTTCGATTTTTTGACGCAGACGGTAAATGTGTGTCTCAAGCGTGTGTGTGGTCACACCAGCGTTGTAGCCCCAAACCTCGTGCAGCAGCACATCGCGCGGCACTACGGTTTCAGAGGACCGGTAGAGATACTTGAGAATATTGGTTTCTTTTTCGGTCAGTCGGATCTTCTTTTCGTCTTCAGTCACCAGCATCTTTTGCGCAGGCTGGAACGAATACGGGCCCAACTGGAACACGGCGGCTTCTGATTGCTCATGCGTGCGCAGCTGCGCGCGAATACGCGCCAAAAGCACAGGGAATTTGAACGGTTTGGTCACATAGTCGTTGGCGCCCGCATCCAGACCCAAGATCGTGTCTGCATCGGTATCATGCCCTGTGAGCATCAAAATCGGCGCCTTCACACCGCTTTTGCGCATCAATTTGCACAGCTCGCGCCCGTCCGTGTCCGGCAAACCAACATCCAGCATCACGAGATCGTAATGTTGGTCTTTGATTTTTTCCATACCCGTCACGCCACTGTCAGCTTCGAAGACGTCAAAGTCTTCGGTCATCACCAGCTGTTCGCTCAGCGCCTCGCGCAGGTCGTCGTCGTCATCCACCAGCAGAATTTTTTTGAGAGTGGCCATTTTGAATGCCCTCCTTATGTTTGTCTCTGCCCATGATGTGATGCGGGTTCACGCTTTCGACAAGATTTACAACAGTGCTCTCACGCAACCGTGTGAATTTCACGGGGTATGTTTCATCTTCTAACAAAGATCACTACATATTGCGCGACCATATCGTTGGAATTGAACATGAGCCTAGCCCCAAGCCTGCCGGAATTGATCGCCCGCGCCCGCGCTGATTTGCGTATGGGGGTGCCGATTGTGCTGCGTTCAGCCACGGGCATGTCTTTGGCGATTGCGGCGGAACACCTGTCTAAAGACAGATTAGAGACATTCAAATCCATCGGGCCTGTCGTGTTGGCCATTACCGCGCGCAGGGCCGCGACACTCAAAGCGCGCCCCTATGACGGCGATATCGCGCGGCTGCAATTGCCTATCCATGCCAAAACATCTTGGATCGAAGCCATCGCAGACCCTGCGGGCGATTTGGCCTCGCCGATGAAAGGGCCGCTTGCAAGCGCCCGTACGGGCTGCCCCGTGCGCCACCGCGCCGCGATTAAGCTGGCAAAATCTGCGCAGCTGTTGCCAGCTGTCTTATTGGTGAACACAGATGACGCGCTGAACTTGGCGGCAAGCAACGGCTTGACCGTGGTGCCCGCCGAAGAGGCTTCTCCTTATATGTCTTTGCTCGCGCCACTACAGGATGTCGTGCACGCCCGCGTGCCACTTGCGGCGCATAATGCCGGACGCGTTCATGTGTTTCGCCCCGATGATGGTGGCACAGAACATTTCGCCATCGAGATCGGCAAACCTGATCGAGACGCGCCCGTGCTGGCCCGCTTGCATTCTGCGTGTTTCACCGGCGATCTGTTTGGTTCGCTCAAATGCGATTGCGGCCCGCAGCTTCACGCCGCTTTGGCGCATATGGGCGAGACTGGCAGTGGTGTGCTGTTATATCTGAACCAAGAAGGGCGCGGCATCGGCCATGCCAACAAGATGCGTGCCTATTCATTGCAAGACCAAGGCTATGACACAGTCGAGGCCAATCACCGCCTTGGCTTTGAAGACGATGAGCGCGATTTCCGTATCGGGGCTGCGATTCTCAAAGAGTTGGGGTTCAGTGCCGTCAAGTTGATGACCAACAACCCCGCCAAGATCGCCCGTATGCAAGAACAAGGCATCGACGTCGTGACCCGTGTGCCTTTGGAAGTTGGTAAAAACAGCCACAACAGCGCCTATCTTGCAACCAAGGCGAAAAAATCGGGGCACCTCTTATAATGCGCGCTACACCTCGACCTGTGTCAGCCAAAGACATTGTCGTCACCAAATGGGGCGCGCGATTTATGGGCCGACGCTTTCCCTGTTCTATCGGCAAAGGCGGCATCACATCTGACAAACGCGAGGGCGATGGCGCCTCTCCGCGTGGGGCTCATGCGATGCCTGGCGTATTGTATCGCGCCGATCGTACACCCCCAATCACAGGGGAGATGATTCTGCCCCGTGATCTGTGGTGCGATGCGCCGGATCACCCTGACTATAATCTTTTGGTCAAAGCGCCTTTTGGGCAAAGTCACGAAAAACTGCGCCGCGGGGACCGTCTATATGACCTTGTGGTGATCACCGATTGGAACTGGCCCGCCGCCACAGCGCACAAAGGCTCCGCCATATTCGTACACCGCTGGCGTCGGCCCCGTTATCCGACTGAGGGCTGCGTGGCCTTTCGCGCCGATCATCTGCGCTGGATTGCCGAACACCTGACCCCCAGAACCCGTCTTATTATAAGTTAGCCAGATAACGTAGGTGATCTAGGCGATCACTCTACATAATTTCATAAGTCCGCTCGCCAAAAATCGCAGAACCCACACGCACATATGTCGCCCCATGTGCGATGGCCTGCTCAAAATCACCTGACATGCCCATCGATAGACCGTCTAACCCATTGCGCTTGGCGATATCCGCCAACAGTGCGAAATGCGCGGACGGGTCTTGATCAGAGGGCGGAATACACATCAGCCCCTCAAGCGGCAGGCCTAATTCTTTGCACATATCTATAAAGGCATCAGCCTCATCCGGCAGAGCGCCCGCTTTTTGCGGCTCGGCGCCTGTGTTGACCTGTATATAAAGGCGCGGGCAGGATCCTGTCTCGTTTTTGATCCGCGCTATCGCCTGCGCGATCTTCGGGCGATCCACTGTGTGGATGACATCAAACAGATCCATCGCTTGACGCACCTTGTTCGATTGCATCGGCCCAATCAGGTGTAATTCAACGCCTGAGAACTCTTCTTTGAACGCAGGCCACTTCCCAGCCGCCTCTTGAATGCGATTTTCGCCAAAGACTCGGTGTCCCTCTCGCAAAACCTGCGCGACTCGCGCGTTCGGTTGAACCTTAGAAACGGCGATTAGCTGAGCAGCTTTCGGGTCTCGACCCACCCGAACCGCCTCTTTTTCGACTCTTTCTTGAATATCGCTCAGTCCCATGACTGCCTCCAAACCCAATAAAACTTGATCATTAAGTAGCATTTAGGCCGCCACGCGTCGGCGATGCAACAGGTGTGTGGCCAAGTTGCATCATTAATTGCCAGAGCGCACAACACACCCCCACATCTCTTGACCCAAAGCGCGATAAGTCGCAAATGTCTCGTCATATGCTGGACTACCTAGCATGAGCAATTTCTTCAAATCCACGAGGGTAACAATGAAAAATATTCTTCTCTCCTCCGCTGCCATCGTCGCCTTCGCTGGCGCAGCAGCTGCAGACGTATCATTCTCCGGCTCAGCCTCATTGGGCTACAACGAAGAAATCAACGACGGCGTCTACGCTGACGTTGATCTCGACCTGACAATGTCACAAGAGCTGAACAACGGTTGGACAGCGACTGTAACTTACGGTTTCGAACTCGAAGAATTCTCAGACAACTCTGACACAGACTTCACAGACGACGACAACCTGACTTTGTCTTTGTCTAACGGCACATACGCTTTGACATTCGGCGACACAGAATACGCTGCTGCTGAATACTGGTCTGGCGTTTCCGAAATGGACGAAGACAACTTCTCTGAAGCTGACGGCGAAGACAATCTCAAAATCTCCGGTGAATTCGGCGGCGTTGAAGCTGCTATCTCTACAGGTGTTGACACAGACACTGGCGGTACATTCCAAACTTCATTCGGTGTTTCTGGTGACATCGGCGCTGTAAGCTTCTCCGCTGCATACCAAGCAGAAGAATACAACGAATCTGATGACGCGGCTGACACAGGCGACTTCACAAATGAAGAAGTCTTTGCACTTGCTGTTGGTACATCATTCGCTGGTGCTGACGTAACTGTTGCATACGCTACATCTGACGACGAAGATTCAACAGGTATCGAAGTTTCTTACCCAGTTGGCGACATCACTCTTGCCGCATTCTACGTGTCTGAGTCTGCTGACGAAGACAACTACGGTATGTCTGCTGTATACTCAGCAAACAGCATCGAAGCTAAAGCTTACTACAAATCACTTAACGAATCCGACGAGTTCGGCATCGGTGGTTCATACACTATGGACGAGCTCGTTGTAACAGTTGGTTACGTTGACGGCGACAGCCTGTCAGACGACGACTTCGGTGCATACATCATCGCAGACTACGATCTCGGTGGCGGCGCGTCTGTTCTGGCGTCATACGCTGACGGCATCGAAGGCGGCGAAGGTTCTGACGACATCGACACAGTTGTCGGTGGCTACGAATTGTACGACGGTTTGACAGTTGAGCTCGGCTTCGACTTCTAAGTCATAAAACTTTAGACTTTCTAGGGCCGCTCCTTTGGGGGCGGCCCTTTTCGTTTGCGCGGGTCGTTGCTTTGCATGGGGCCTCAGCCTCCAAAGGTCTTGTTCATCCTGACATTGAGCGATACGGTTGCCGCGATTGATCGTTAGGGAAACCACAGTATGCTCCGCTTGAAAACAACTGCTTTGCTTGGCCTTGCTGCCGCTTTAACTTTGACCGGCTGCGGTAACGGCAGTCTTGGGTCAGTTGGCAATAGCGTCGGGTCAACCGGATCCGGATCTATGTCAAACGGCGGGGGTACAACCCAAGTCGCGGGCGAAACCGTCGATACGAGTAGAACTGGCCAAGCCGTAGAGCTGGCCAATGGCGAAGTCATCGTGATCGAACAAGCCAACCGCCGCAAAATCTTCGGTGGCGGACGCGGATCACTGGAAGCTGGCGCGCAAGTCAACAAATACATCTGGAACGCAACCCTTGATGTGCTGTCCTTCCTGCCTGTGCAGTCTGCCGATCCGTTCACCGGCGTGATCATCACCGGATATGGCACGCCCCCCGGCGGCGGTCGCGCGTACCGTGCTGTGATTCACGTGACCGATCCCGCCCTTGATGCGCGCACCTTGAACCTATCTCTATATACCCGCAGCGGTGCCGTGAGCAGCGACACCATCCACGCGGTCGAAGATGCGATTTTGACCCGCGCACGACAGTTGCGCACTGGCAAATAAGACAAACGCAGACAGTTGAAGACCACGCCGAGCCGACGTGCTCGGCGTTTTGATGAAGACCCGAAGGATACGACACATGACCAGCTACACCCCTGCCGATCTTGAACCCAAATGGCAGAAAGCTTGGAACGAGGGAGAGGTTTTCCTCGCCAAACGTGACGAAAGCAAGCCCAAGTACTATGTGCTTGAAATGTTCCCCTACCCTTCAGGTCGCATCCACATCGGTCACGTGCGCAACTACACCATGGGCGATGTTGTCGCGCGCTATAAGTCCTCAACCGGCCATAACGTCTTGCACCCTATGGGTTTTGACGCCTTTGGCATGCCCGCCGAAAACGCCGCGATGGCATCAGGCGGTCACCCAAAAACATGGACCTATGCCAATATCGACACCATGGTCGATCAAATGAAGCCGCTGGGTCTGTCCATCGATTGGACGCGGATGTTCGCAACTTGCGACCCTGAATATTACGGCCAGCAGCAATCGATGTTCATCGATATGCTCGACAAAGGGTTGGTTTACCGCAAAAACGCTGTGGTCAATTGGGACCCCATCGACATGACAGTGCTTGCCAACGAGCAGGTCGAAGACGGCCGCGGCTGGCGCTCTGGCGCTTTGGTGGAACGTCGCGAGTTGACGCAATGGTTCTTTAAAATTTCCGACTATTCCGAAGACCTTTTGGAATCGATCGACCATTTGGACAATTGGCCTGACAAAGTCAAAACCATGCAGAAAAACTGGATCGGCAAATCGCGCGGATTGCAGTTTTCGTTCTCTCTGATCGATGGTCCTGCCAATCAAGATCGCGTCGAAGTTTACACCACCCGCCCTGACACGTTGAATGGCGCGTCTTTTGTGGGCATTTCTGCGGATCATCCGCTGGCCAAGGCGCTTGCCGATGAGAACCCCGAGATTGCAGCCTTTTGCGAAGAATGCCGCAAAGGTGGCACCACGGCAGAAGCGATTGAAAAGGCGGAAAAGCTGGGGCTAAACACTGGCCTGAAAGTGCGACATCCCTTTGATACCGCTTGGGAATTGCCGGTCTACATCGCCAACTTCATCTTGATGGATTACGGCACGGGCGCTGTCTTTGGCTGCCCTGCGCATGATCAACGTGATTTCGAATTTGCCACCAAATATAACCTACCAATTGCGCCTGTTTTTGAACCGATTGAGGGCGAGGCGAAAGCCGGCGAGGCCTATGTGCCGCTTAAATCCGACACCGTCCGCTACATCCGTGGGTTCAGCGGTGAAGCGGTTCAAACCGGCGAAAAGGCTGTCGAGGCTGCTGTTGATTTTTGCGAATCAAACGGTGTTGGCACTGGTGTTACTAAATATCGCCTGCGCGATTGGGGCTTGTCGCGTCAGCGCTATTGGGGCTGTCCGATCCCTGTTGTCCATTGTGACGCCTGCGGTGTTGTGCCTGAGAAAAAAGAAAACCTGCCGATTGAGCTGCCCGATGATGTGAGCTTTGACATCCCAGGCAACCCGCTGGATCGTCACCCGACTTGGCGCAATTGTGCCTGCCCAAGCTGTGGCAAAGACGCGCTGCGCGAAACCGACACGATGGACACATTCGTCGACAGCTCTTGGTATTACGCGCGCTTTACTGCGCCGCGCGCCACGACGCCGACCATCGCCGAGGACGCAGATTACTGGATGAACGTCGATCAATACATCGGCGGGATTGAGCACGCGATTTTGCACCTGCTCTATTCACGTTTCTTTGCCCGCGCGATGAACGAGACCGGTCACTTGCCAGACAGTGCGCGCGAGCCGTTCAACGCGCTGTTCACTCAAGGCATGGTCACACACGCGATTTACCAAAACGCCGAGCGCACCGACGAACACGGGCGCGCGATTTACCACTACCCCGAAGAAGTGGAAGAACGCGATGGCGAGACCGTGGTGGCCGCCACAGGCGAAAAGATCACCGTGATCCCATCGGCTAAGATGTCAAAATCTAAAAACAACGTGGTCGATCCGGTTGAGATCATCAAACAATACGGTGCAGACACAGCCCGTTGGTTTGTCCTGTCCGACAGCCCGCCCGAACGCGATGTGGAATGGACCGCCTCTGGTGCGGAAGCCTCTGCCAAGCACCTGACCCGCGTGCACCGTTTGGCCGCTGAACTTAATGATCAACCCGAGCAAGGCACCGGCGACGAAGACCTGATCCGCACAGCGCATAAAGCCATCGTCGAGGTGACTTTGGGCGTGGACAGCTTTGGCTTTAACGCCTCTATCGCCAAGCTTTATGGTTTCACCAACTTTATCGCCAAATCCAAAGCAGGCCGCGAAGCGAAACGCTTTGCCTTGAAAACATTGGCGCAGTTGATGTCGCCAATGACGCCACACCTGTCCGAGGAAATGTGGTCGCTGCTGGGGGGCGAAGGCTTGATCGTGCACGCCCCATGGCCTGTCGCGGATGAAGCCATGTTGGTAGAAGATTCCGTCACCATGCCGATCCAGATTAACGGCAAACGTCGCGCTGAAATCACCGTGCCCAAAGACATGTCGAAAGAAGAGGTTGAAAAGCTCGTCCTAAAAACCGACGTTGTGATAAAGGCGCTCGATGGTGGGCAGCCGAAAAAACTCATCGTGGTGCCAGGTCGTATCGTCAATGTTGTTGTTTAATCGCAGATCCTTTTTGCTCTCTGCCGTGGCCCTCGCGGGCTGCGGCTTTACGCCTGCGTATGGGCCGAATGGCACAGCCTCGGCGCTGCGCGGCAAGATCCGGGTCGAATCGTTAAACACGCGTGAAGGCTTTACGCTGGCCCATGATCTTGAAGACATCTTTGCGCAAGCCTCAGATGAGCAGTATGTTTTATCCTTCACGATCGAGACAGATGAAGACGGGCTTGGCATCAACACGGATCAAGAGATCACCCGTTACCACGTGACAGGTGCCGCCAAATACACATTGGTACGCACCACAGATGGACAAACAGTGGCCTCTGGCGAAGCGCGCAACTTTACCGCCTATTCCGCCACAGGGTCGACCGTGTCCTCCGTCACCGCAACACGTGATGCCTATGACCGTTTGATGTCAATCTTGGCCGATCAAATCGCGGCACAGATTTACGCGAAATTGGCAACGCCCGCATGAAGCTGTCCCCTCGCGAAGCTGTTGGATATTTCGCGAAACCAGACCCGAACAAGGCTGGGGTCTTATTGTTTGGCGCGGATGCCATGCGCATCGCGCTTAAACGCCAAGACCTCGTCAACGCTTTGATCGGACCACAAGGCGAAGAAGAAATGCGTCTGACCCGCATGTCAGCGGGCGAACTGCGCAAAGACAAAGCCATGCTGGCCGATGCGATCAAGGCCCAAGGTTTTTTCCCTGGTCCGCGTGTCGCTTTTGTCGAGGATGTTACTGAACAGCTGGCGCCTTTGATCATCGAGTCCATGACCGATTGGCAAAAAGGCGATGCGCAGGTGGTGATCACAGCCGGCAATCTTAAGGCGACATCCAAACTGCGCAAGTTTTTCGAATCGCACCCCAACGCATTTGCCGCCGCGATCTATGCCGATCCGCCATCGCGCGCTGAAATCGAAGAGACGCTGAAAAAATCAGGCCTCGGCACAATTGCCCCTGATGCGATGACCGACATCGAAGCACTGTCGCGCAGCTTGGATCCAGGTGACTTTCGCCAAACCTTAGAAAAACTCGCGCTGTATAAAATCGGCGACGTGACAGCGGTAACGTCAGAAGACATCATGAATTGCGCTCCTGCGACAACCGAGGCTGCCGTCGATGATGTGCTCAATATCGTCGCCGAAGGTCGCACGGTTGAACTGGGGCCGATCATGCGCAAGATCGAGGGCCAAGGCATTGATCCCGTCGCAATCTCGATCTTTGCGATGCGCCATTTTCGCGCCTTGCACGCTGCGGCTTCTGATCCGGGGGGCGCCTCGGCAGGTATCGCGCGCGCACGTCCACCGATTTTCGGACCGCGTCGTGACAAGATGACCCGACAAGCCAGCGGTTGGGGCATGTATAAATTGGAAGTGGCTCTTGGGGTTCTAACAGACACCGATTTGACACTGCGATCAGCCTCGAAAGCCCCCAATATGGCTGTAATGGAACGCGCGCTTATTCGTCTCGCGATGCTCGCACAACGTCGCTAGCAGCCCGTCCTGCGCGGCGGCCCGTGGCCAAACATGCGGTCAGCAAATACCCCCCCGTGGGCGCTTCCCAATCCAGCATTTCACCGCAGGCAAATACGCATTGCATATCGGCAAGCTCAAGTGTTTCGCTCAGCCCATCAAACCGCAAACCGCCAGCTGTGGAAATGGCCTCATCAATAGGCCGCAGCGTTGCACCAGTGGTTTTCAGACCTTTCAAAACAGGCGCAAGATCGGCGGGCAAGGGGCGGGCAAATTCCATAACGAGGGCAATTTTTTCCGGCGTCAAACGCAAAAACTTGCGCAGGAAATTTGCTACGGTTTCTTTTGCTTTTCGCCGCTTCAGGGTCGATTTGACGACATCCAAAGGCATGTCAGGCAAAAGATCAACGTAGAGTTCATGTCCCTCACGGACGCCTCGGGACACAGAATAGATGCCGCCGCCTTCCAGTCCGCGTTTTGAGATGACAAACTCACCGCGTGATCGATACGGCCCACAGCACAAAGACACGCCTTTGACGGCACTGCCAAAATGCCGCTCCATATGCGGGCTCCACGTCAGGGACAGCGCAGAGTTAGCCGGTTCAAACGGCGCAAGCCGCTCAGGTGGCACCGATGCTGTCCATGCTCCATTCGACCCTAATCTAGCCCAACTCGCGCCACCCAAAGCCAACACAGTTGCCTTGGCCCGAATGCGGCGTTCGCCATCAGGTGTATCGAAAACCGCGATGCCGTGATTGAATTCGACCAAGTTCCAACGACGTCGAAGTACAACGCCGAACCCACCAAGACGCGCAAGCCATGCCCGCAACAGCGGCGAGGCCTTCATCGCTTTTGGGAACACCCGCCCTGTTGAACCGGTGAAAACAGGTTGGCCAAGCGCTTCGGCCCATGCCGAAACCTCGGCTGGACCAAAGGCATCTAGCGCTGTTTTCAAAGCCGGTGGACAGGGCGAAAACTGGCTAAAGAAAACATCCATATCCTCATTTTTCGTCAGGTTTAGACCCGATTTGCCGGCCATCAAAAACTTGCGCGCAGGCGATGGCATGGCATCCACGATGACCGCTTGCACGCCCGCGCGTCCCAATTCTTCGGCGGCCATAAGCCCCGCCGGTCCAGCGCCTATAACAAGCGCGTCTACAGCCTCAACGGGAACATTTTTGGTCATTGGGAAGTCAATTCCTTGATGCCTTGAATATGAGAGGCCTCGGCAGCCAAAGCAGACGCGCATAGGCTGCGTGCCGTTGAGAGTAATTGATCCGGCGCTATGATGCGGTCCACAAGCCCCCAAGCCAGAGCTTCATCCGCCTGTACCTTTTCGCCAGCCATCAAAATCATCTTGGTACGCGAGGGGCCAATCAACTGCGCCATCCCCACAGGATCGGCAGGCTGTGGTAGAAAGCCTAAGCGCATGACGGGGTAGAAAAACTTTGCGGTGGGAACACTCAAACGCAGATCGCATGCCAACGCCATACCGAAGGCACCCCCTGCCAGCGTGCCGTTGAGCGCGCAGATGGTCAAACAGGGCAGTGCGGCGATGGCAGATGAAAGTCGATCCCAATCTTGTGACACAGCTAAGCCGTTTGGCGCCTCATCGAGATCGGCACCAGCGCTAAAAACAGACCCCGCGCCGGTAAACACCACAGCTTTGGCAGAGCCGCGCAATTCGGTGACTGTATGAATAAGGGTTTTCAGCATATCGGCAGTCAAGGCATTGGCCTTTTCAGGCCGATTTAGGATCACAGTGAACAGGTCACCATCACGGGTCACATCAATCATTTTGTCAGTCCATTACCTCTGCGCAAAGTTCGATGATGATCATTGTTTTAGTGGATAAATTAATCATCTGGGCCCTTTGCCGTTTTCCCGACTCTAATGCGCATTTGACGCGGCATCCAGCCTTGACCATCCCTTCGATAGCATGGAAGTCTGGCGTAAAGTTTTGATTGGATGAGCTATGAAGTACCTTACATCGTTTATGGTTGCGACCACGGCCCTTTTCCCAGCAGCAGCCTCATTCGCTGACGTCACTCCGCAAGACGTGTGGGTACAAGCGCTACTGGCCGCCAAAATCTCTGGCCAGACATGGACTACCGCAGAACTAGAAGCCACGGGCGACACTTTGATCGCGCATGACGTGACCATCGAGATGCCTGGGGTTTCAGACATTATAACGCTGGACGGGACCATTCCCCAGATCATCATGAAACAACTCAGCGACGGCAAAGTTGAAATCTCGATCCCCGACGTTGTTTCTTACGATATGTCCGTTGAAGGGCGCCTCAATCTTGGGGTGGAGCCAACGACTATCAAGAGTTCCATGGCGATCGACAACGTGATGATTGCATCAGGGTCTGCGGACGATTTGAGTTTTGAAATTTTGCCAGGCTCGATCACTTATTTGACCCAAAAACAGGTCAAAAAGGGGATTTCGATTGTTCCTGAGCAAATTATTACTTTGCTTGGAGTGCAGGGCAGTGCGACACAAAGCACGTCTGGCGAAGAGGTGTCATCAAATTGGGCGATACAGGTTGACGCGGTCAATGCGGTGACGAATGGCTCAACATCAGACATGACATTGAACACGAGCTACAAAATTGCGCCGCTTAGTCTCGCTGCTGAGTTCACAACCAGCGCCGCCCCGTCAGATGCACCCCTTGGATTTCTTGAAGCATTGGAAGGCACCGGCACCTATACGATGGGAAATACGTCGTTTGAGATGACGACGGGCAGTGCAGAGCTGATGATGCATATTGTCGGTGAAACCGAGGCCTCGACACTTGGTGTGACCATTGCAGAGGGTGCGCTGACCTATGCTGGCACATCCGCCAATACAGAAGTTGTGCTTGATGGGTCGGCTGTACCCTTTCCGCAGGTTGATTTTGGCCTCGAGAGCGCTGACTTTAGTTTGACCATGCCGTTTTTGGCCAGCGAGAAAGAAGAGGCCTTTGGTCTCAAACTCGCGCTTGAAAAGCTGCGCCTGCCTGAGATCTTTTGGATGATTCTCGATCCCAGCACACAAATGGCACATGACCCTGCCACGCTGATACTCGATGTCAGTGGTGACATGACGATGGATGCAAACCTACTTAATCCCACCGAAATCTTAGCATTGAGCGAGGATAAGTTACCTTTGTTTCCGACAAACATGCTGCTTAACGAGCTGTTTCTATCCATCGCAGGTGCCACACTTACCGGCACAGGCGAGGCGACGTTTGTTGCACAAGATGACCTGATCCCGGGGACAATGCCTCTGGAAACGGCAGCGGGGACTTTATCTTTGACAGGCGGCACAGCCTTGATCAACACACTGGCCCAAACCGGACTTGTGCCCCCCCAAATCAGCGTCACCGCGAAAATCATGCTGGGTATGTTTGCGCGCCCCGGTGCGGAACCGGATTCCTACGTTACCGATATCGAATTGGGCGCGGACGGAACGTTGACAGCCAATGGCAACGCCATCCCATTTTAATACTCTTGCGGATGGCGCGCCACCTGCGACACACCCTTAAGTTAACCCGAGGACGCCATGCATAAAGATCTGTCTCAGCTGACCGCTGCCCTATTGAAAGCCGCGAAAGCCAACGGCGCGGAGGCGGCCGACGCCATCGCCGTCACGGGCACATCCGTGTCGATTGACGTGCGAGGCGGAGCGCTTGAACATGCCGAGCGTTCTGAAGGCGTGGACATCGGGCTGCGGGTGCTGATCGGGCAAAAGCAAGCCTGTGTGTCGGCTTCTGACGTGCGCGATGAGACCATCCAAACCATCGCAGAGCGCGCTGTTGCTATGGCAAAGCTGTCACCGGATGATCCCTATATTGGTCTTGCGGATGCAAGCCAGCTGGCCACCAATCGCGACTGCAGCACGCTGGAAATGTTTGATCCTACGGATGAGCCACCAGCGGCAGAATTGGAAGACGACGCACGCCGTACTGAGGCTGCCGCTTTGGGCTGTGACGGGATTTCGCAGGTGCAATCGGCGTCGGCCGCATATGGGCGTCGGCAGATTCACATCGCCATGAGCAACGGATTTGAAGGCGGGTATGAGCGTTCTGATCGTGCCCTCAGCTGTGTCGCGATTGCCGGCACTGGGTCTAATATGGAACGCGATTATTTTGGCGACAGTCGGATTTTTCAATCGGATTTGATGAGCGCGGAAGAGATCGGACTGCGTGCGGCGCAGAACACATTGGCCCGCGTTGGCGCGCGCAAACCAAAGACCGGATCCTTTCCGGTGCTCTTTGACGAGCGTATTTCATCCACTTTGATCGGCCACCTTTTGGCTGCGGTCAACGGCGGTGCCATTGCACGTGGGTCAAGCTGGCTGCGCGATGGTTTGGGGGAACTGGTTTTGCCAAAAAACCTGAGCGTCACCGAACAGCCGCATCGCAAGCGCACCTCTGGGTCGCGCCTGTTTGATGCCGAAGGCCTGCCAACTGCCGAGCGCGCCATCGTTGAAAACGGTGTCTTGATGGGCTGGACCATGGACTTGGCGACAGCGCGTCAGCTTGGCCTGACCAGCACGTCGAATGCCTCACGCGGGGTCAGTTCTCCGCCGTCACCGTCGCCCACAAATGTGTCTCTAACCCAGGGCAATCAGTCGCGTGACGCATTGCTCAAAGACATGGGCACAGGGCTTTTGGTCACCTCGATGATTGGCTCTTCGATCAATCCCACCACCGGCGATTATTCACGTGGCGCCTCGGGGTTTTGGGTCGAAAACGGCGAGATCACCTATCCCGTGAATGAATGCACCATCGCGGGCAATCTGCGCGATATGTTGAAAAGCATCATTCCCGCAAACGACGCACGCACACATCTCAGCCGCGTTGTGCCATCTTTGTTGGTGGAAGGTATGACCATTGCAGGCGCATGATGATCTTGCCCTTTTGATCGAGGCAGCCGAGGCCGCTGGCGATATCGCGCGCCCCTTTTGGCGCAAACACCCAAGGACTTGGGACAAAGAAGACGGTGCTGGCCCTGTGACCGAAGCTGATTTGGCGGTCGACAAAATGTTGCACGTCAAGCTGTTGGGCGCGCGCCCTGATTACGGTTGGCTGTCTGAGGAAACCCAAGACACAGACGCAAGATTATCCAAAGACCGCGTGTTCATCATCGATCCGATTGATGGCACCCGCAGCTTTATTGAAGGCGACCACAATTGGGCGCATTCTTTGGCCGTTGTTGAACATGGTGAAGTGATTGCCGCGGTGGTTTATTTGCCGATGCGCAAACGTCTGTATGCTGCGCAAAAAGGTCTGGGTGCGACCCTGAACGGCGAACCATTGCAGGTCAGCCCACATCAAGATCTCACTGGCGCTCGCCTTTTGACAACAGGGCGCAATCTGTTGCCCGAATTTTGGATTGATGGCTGTCCTGATTTTGCCCGCAAGTTTCGATCATCTTTGGCTTACCGCATGTCGCTTGTAGGCGAAGGCCGTTATGACGCCATGCTTGCCCTGCATAACACTTGGGAATGGGATGTCGCAGCAGGTACGTTGATCGCCAATGAGGCCGGCGCGAAGGTGACAGACCGTCACGGCAAGGCGCCAAAATTCAACAAACAGACGCCCGCCTTTGATGGGTTTATTGCGGCCAACCCGATATTGGCTGACCGCATCGCGGGACGACTTGCGCCCGCTTCGTAAACCTTATGAAACCCTAAGCCTTATTCGGGACCGTAGTCTTTCATGTCCTGCGCAACACCATCCAACATCGACGTGGTGATATCAGGATCCGCCGCATGGACGCGCGACCAGTTGGGGATGAACGGCGTCTCCATCGGGTTGTCCAAAAACACCTGCCCCGCGCGCATGATATTTGAGGCAAACAGCTCGACCGTTTTTTCCTCGACATGGCGGTCGACGTGCAGACCATTCATTTGTGCATCGTTGAAATAAGTCTCGATCAGATCCAGCGCATCGCGGAAATATGTAGCCTTGATCGAGCGAAAAATTTCTTCGGAAAACACCGTGCCATCGGCGGCCAACTTGCGGTACAGCGCTTTGCAAATATCGACAGACATGCGCGACAGACCTTGTGAGGCATCTTCTTCGGACAGCACTTGGTGCTTGTGATCATAGCGATCCGAAATTTCAACTTGGCAAACAGAGCGTGGTGAAAGGTTGCGCCAAGCCTCTGACAACAGACCGATTTCCAAACCCCAATCCGACGGAATACGCATATCTGGCAAGATAGACGTGCGCATCGCGAACTCACCCGCCAAGGGGTAGCGGAAATCGGAAATGAAATCCAAATACTCTCGCGGGCCCAAAACCTTAGCCATAGCGCTCAAGATCGGCGTCACCAAAAGGCGCGAGACACGCCCGTTCAACTTGCCGTCTGCAACCCGTGGATAGAAGCCCTTTGACATCTGATAAGGGAACCGCGGATTGGTCACAGGATAGACCAAACGCGCCAGCATATCGGCAGTATAGGTCAGCACATCACAGTCATGCACCGCGACCACGGCGCTGTCGGCTTGGGCAATCGTGTAGCCCATACAGAACCAAACATTGCGCCCTTTGCCGGGTTCGCTTGGCGACAGTTTCAGCTCTTGCAGTTTTTGATCCACAGCACTCAAACGCGGCCCGTCATTCCACAACACGACGTGGTCGGCCTTGAGCTTGGAAAAGAATTTCAACGCATAGCGGTATTGTTCTTCGTTGGCGCGATCCAGACCAATGACAATCCGGTGGATAAAGTTAACCTTATTCAACTCGTCAATGATATCGGGCAACGCTTCGCCCTCGAGCTCGGAAAACAGCGACGGCAAAATCAACGTTATTTTGCGCGAGGCGGCAAAGGCCTCAAGCTCACTGACCAATGCTTCCGGTTGATGAACGCGAAGATTGTGCAGCGTAGCGACATGCCCACCTTGGTGAAAATCAGCCATACTCTATTCCTCTTCTTCATATATCTGTTTGAGGCGCGCTTGAACCTCTATGTTCCAGCCCGTTGGGCCGGACTGTATTGTTCTGACAATCGATGCCTCGACGGTTTCATCCAGTCGAGCAATACCAGCGCCATGTGTATTTTTGATAATGACACCAAAATCTGCTTCTACAATCATTTCAACGTCATTGGGCGCATCGCCCAAGGCCATTGTCTTTGGTTTAGGGTCGAAATCATCCAAAATTCTGGACATCCAATCAGCCTTGGTCGCGCCAAACGACAGGGTCAAATAGCGCCCCCCTTGGCGCGCAGAAATGCCTTTTTCAGCCAGTTTTGTCTCGAAATCTTGCAATTGTTCTTGCGTGCCAGACCAAAGGCCCGGCTCTGAAAACTGACGTTGCCGCGCGCTCATTGCTTGTGCCAAAGGCAATCCCGTTTTCTCGGCACACTCCGCAGCGCTCCAATCTGAAAAGCCTTCATACTTTGCGCGCAACGCAGACGGCAGCTCGGACAGAGCCTTCAAAATCTGTGCGTGTTGCTGCGCGTTATCATCTGGTTCCTCATAGGCAGGCAGCAATCCTGCGCCGTTTTCCACGATCGCTGGACAGTGTTCAAACCCCAGCTCTTTACGCAACGCAACAAGTTCAAACGCAGTTTTAGAACTGGCCAAAACCAGCGGCACACCGCGCGATTTCATCTCGTCCAAAGCAGGCTCGGCTGGAGACCAACTATAGGTATCGTGATCAAGCAAAGTGCCATCGAGGTCGGTGAAGACGATAAGTTTCGTTGCTATGTTTGGCGTCATTGACATGTCTAATGATGTGCTCAGCCATAAGCAAAGGACAACAGTTAACGCCCTTTTTTTTGGCAAAAAAATAATAAAGCCTAATCTTTAAGCGAAAGCATCCCTTAGCTTGACCATAGACCGCATTCCACTAGGGTGCGGTTTAGATCCTCAAACGGAGAGAAAAATGACACAACGCTTGCATTTGGTCTTTGGTGGCGAATTGGTTGACCCATCGACAACGACTTTCCGAAACGTAGACGACATTCATGTTGTCGGCATTTTCCCAGATTATCCTTCCGCACATTCTGCATGGAAAGCAGAAGCCCAGCGCACCGTGGACAACGCACATATGCGATATTTCATCGCGGATTTGAGTAGCTTGCGTGATGTTAAGGTTGCGGCCCCTTCAACCCAAGACACAAACAGCTAAGGCTTAGGCCGCATGGCCAGATCTCTTTCCTTGATCGCATATTCAGCGTTCTCGTCTCGCGCAGAAGCGTCCGTCGTGAAGCTGCTTGACCAAATGGTCCAATCGCGCGCCATCACCGATGCCGCGCGAGACCAACGTCTTGCGTTTGGCCTACCAGATCGCCCCAAGGGCCGTCTCATTTGGATGACCGCGGGGACACCGCGCGCGATACCCGCTTGCTTAGAGCTGTTTCGCCGGTTGCACGAAAACGAACCCGATTTGCACGGCATCCTGACCGCCACCTTTATCGCGCCCGCACCTGAGGGATTGCCCGAGGGACTGTTCATGACACAAGCGCCCGAAGAACGCTTGTCCATTATTCGCCGTTTTCTCAGCCATTGGGATCCTGATTGCCTGATATGGGTCGGTGGCGGTTTTCGCCCCGCCTTGATCGAACAAGCGCAACTGCGCGGCATTCCGTCCATGTCCATCGATGCCCCGAACAGCCTGAACACGCTCGCGATTTCACAGATCATTCCTGGATTGCGCAATGCAACGTTAAGGTTGTTCGAACATGTTTTCGCAGCCAACGTGAGTCAGTCGATTTCATGGCGCCGCGCGGGCCTCAGCGCCGAGAACATCGAAGTGCTTGGGTATATGGAAGAGGGCGCAAAGGTGCCTCAGTTCGATGAAGCCGAATTGGAAACGCTATCGAACGAGATTGGCACCCGTCCCGTTTGGTTCGCGGCGCAAATTGCCACAGGCGAAATAAGCGTCGTCATGCGCGCACACAAAGCAGCGTTGCGCCGCGCCCACCGTTTGCTGTTGATCGTTTCAACCCAAGACCCGGACATGATTCCATTGATCGAAACACACTGTGCCGGTCAAGGACTAAAAGCCGTGTCGCGCGCCAATAATGCAAAGATTTCAGAGCCTATTCAGGTATTGATCGTCAGTGCCGGCGGCGAGGACGGCCTGTGGTATAGACTCGCGCCAGTGTCATTCTTAGGCCAATCTATCACCCACGGTGGCGGGATCGACCCCTACCCTGCAGCAATCTTTGGCTCTGCGATTGTGCACGGGCCGCATGTGTCAAAGTACACCAGCGGATATAAACGGTTTCGCGCAGAAAAGGCCACACGCGTGGTCAAATGCGGCACCAGTTTGGGCGATGCAATCAACGAACTATTGGCCCCTGACAGCGCAGCCTTGATGGCCAGTGCCGCTTGGGACGTCTGTTCAACGGGGGCGGAAATGACAGATCGCGTTGCCGCTTTGATTCAGGATATTTTGGACACGCGTGAAGAGATGCTGGCATGACCCCTCCGTCGTTTTGGTCTAATGCGCCCAATCATCCAGGCTGGCAGTCACGGCTGCTATCCCCTTTAGCGCAGGTTTATGCAAATGCCACAGCGCGGCGTGTGTCGAAGACAGGCTACAAGGCCTCGGTCCCTGTGATTTGTATCGGCAATATCAACGCAGGCGGTACGGGGAAAACACCCACAGTGATCGCGCTTGTGCAAAAGCTGCAGTCCATGGGCAAGATCGTTCAGGTGGTGTCGCGTGGCTATGGTGGCAAACTGGCGGGCCCCGTGCGCGTCGTGGAACGGACGCATTCAGCCGATGACGTTGGTGACGAGCCGCTTTTGATTGCAGCCTTTGCCCCTGTCTGGGTCGCCAAAGACCGCGCGCTTGGTGTCAAAGCTGCCGAAGCGGATGGCGCGGATGTTATTTTGTTAGATGACGGGATGCAAAATCCGTCGGTGATCAAGGATGCGACGTATGTTGTGGTCGATGCTCATCGCGGCTTTGGCAACGGGCGCGTGATGCCTGCAGGACCATTGCGTGAACCTGTTGATGTGGGTCTAAAGCGAGGGGATATCGTGATTTCCATCGGTGACGCAGCCGCACAATCCCGTTTTGATGCCACATGGGGGACTCATATTTCACTGCCGCAAGTGCGCGCGCGGCTTGCCCCTTTAGAGACAGGCATGGACTGGAATGGTCTACGGGCTTTGGCTTTTGCGGGCATAGGTCATCCCGAAAAGTTTTTTGCGACGTTGGAGGGCTTGGGCGCGACGCTGATCCGCAAAGAGGCTTTGCGCGATCATCAACCCCTGCCCCTCGCTTTGATGAAACGGCTTGAAATCGAGGCCGCGACGCTGGATGCACAGCTGGTCACAACGGAAAAAGACGCGGTGCGTTTGCCCCGCGCCTTTCAAATGAAGGTGCTTACCTTGCCTGTGCGTATGACCATCCAAGATGAGGCCCTGATCGACGCTTTATTGGCGCAAATCGGGATCACCTGAGCCTTAGCCCTTTAGAATGTCATCAAGTTTTTCGGACAGATCCGCGTAGGACATGTTCGAATTCTTTTCGCCATTGATAATCAGCGTTGGCGTGCCAGACACATCGTATTCCGCCACTTCTGCTTCGAACTTGGCAACCATGGCCTGCGCCATAGCGCCATCATTCATGCAAGTGTCCAAATCAGCATCAGACAGACCGGCTTTTTTGCCGATGGTGCGCAGGTTTTCAACGATTTCCATCGCATCTTTGCCGCCAGCGAGCCATTCGCTTTGCTGTTCGTACAACATTGCGTTGATACCGAAGTAGCGCAGATCACCACCACAGCGCGCAACCATCGCCGCCCACAAACCGTATTTGTCGAAATACACTTCACGGTAGACGAATTTCACTTTGCCCGTGTCGATATAATTTTCTTTGAGCTGCTTGAACACAGTCGTGTGGAAGTTCGCGCAATGCGGACAAGTGTAGGACGCGTATTCGATCAATTCGATCGGTGCGTTTTCATCGCCCATGACCAAGTCTTTGACCGTTGAGATATCAATCTCTGCTGTATCCTGTGCGATTGCAGGTGTCACAAGAAAATCAGTCACTGGCGCAGGTGAGTTGTAAAGGTAAGCGCCGCCAACGCCCAAAGCAGCTACGGCAGTGGTCATCAAAAAATTACGTCTGTTCATGGGTCTACCTTTTTTATTGTATTATCGGCACGGTGCAGAAAGCTGCTGGCCAGCTTTTCAAGCGCTCGGCGCAGGTGTTCATCTTGTGCCCCGCAGGACAGTTCTTGCGCCTCGGCCAAAACCTGAGGGCTTGGCTGACTGCGCGGCTTTTCTTTCACGTGTTCAAATTGCACACGCCCTTCGGCAAAACCGGTCGGCGCTGTTTGCGTGATATGGATACGGCTGATCGCGCTATATCCGTAGACAGCGTTGACGCGATTTTGAATTTTAGGCAGCTCGGCTTGCAACATCGGCGCATAAGAGCCAGTGGTCAAAAGCACCAGTGTCGCGCCGAACCCGCCTTTGGCGTAGCTGACTTTTATAGGCCGCGCCATGGCAGCGGTTTGTTCGCCAACGATTTCAGTCCAATGCGTCAAAAGACGCATTTCAGAAAACCCGCGTGTTTCTGTCGCTTTGCGAATCCGTGACTGCAACAGACCCGAAGTCATTTCGAATCCCTTTTTGCGTCGCTTAATGACAGCGGCGGCAATCGGGGTCGTTTTCTTTGTGACTTTTGCTTTGCGCATCTGGCGTATCCAATCTCAAGCTCTATTCTAGCTTGAGGGCCCCGCGATACCAGACAAAACCCGATGACAGCCGCTAAAGATTACGTGACGGAGTGAAACACATTATGAAACACGGGGAATTGGCCCAGTCTTTGCTGGTTTGGTACGACGAAAACGCCCGCGATTTGCCATGGCGTGTCAGCCCCAGTGCCCGTGCGGCTGGCGTTAACCCTGATCCCTACCGAATCTGGTTGTCGGAAATCATGTTGCAGCAGACAACAGTGGCCGCGGTGAAAGCCTATTTCGAACGCTTCACCCATCTTTGGCCCACAGTGCAAGACCTTGCAGCAGCCCCCGATGATCAGGTTATGGGCGAATGGGCAGGTCTTGGGTACTACGCCCGCGCGCGCAATTTGCTCAAAGGCGCGCGAGCTGTTGTGGCGGATCATGGTGGCACCTTTCCCCAAGATCGCAAATCGCTTTTGGCGCTACCGGGCATCGGGCCTTATACGGCATCGGCCGTGGCCTCGATCGCGTTTGATTTGCCCGAAACTGTGGTGGACGGAAACGTCGAACGGGTAATGTCGCGGCTGCATGACATCCACAAACCGCTCCCCCTGTCGAAACCGCAACTGACGGAACTGGCGACGCGCACCACGCCAAAAAAACGCGCAGGCGATTACGCCCAAGCGATCATGGATCTAGGCGCGACTGTGTGTACGCCAAAGTCACCGAAATGCGAGATTTGCCCTTGGACCGCACCCTGTTTGGCGCGTAAAAATGGCACGGCGGCAGAACTGCCCAAGAAGGTGCCCAAACCCGTGAAACCTACCCGCAAAGGTTTCGCCTATGTATCGCAAACCGCTTCTGGCGCTTGGGTGATGGAACGGCGCGCCGATAAGGGATTGCTTGGCGGGATGCTCGGCTGGCCGGGGTCGCCTTGGGATGAGACTGCCCAAGACGCCCCGCCCTTTGTGGCTGATTGGTCAGAGGTCGGCGAGATCAAACATACATTCACGCATTTTCATCTGTTCTTGCGCGTGATGGTGGTGCCTGTCGTGGAAAACCCGCCAGAGGCGCTGCTCGCGTTGGGCGCAAATGAATTTCAACCTTCGGATTTGCCAACCGTTATGCGAAAGGTGTTTGATGTGGCGCAACCTCATTTTAGCCAATGATCAATACCCTCCGCCAAGACGCATATTTTAAGGACCTACCCCGATGAACATGTCCACCATTAGCACTCGAAATGCCTTGCCCTTTTGGCTGTCTCTAGGCGTCGTTCCCTTGCTGGTGCTGGGGGCTGCATATGGCGGATGGCTCACGTTTTTGGTGCCGCTTTATGCGTGGTATTTGTTTTCGATCTTGGACCGCCTTTTGGGCATGAACAAAGAAAACCCCGATCCAGAGACCGACACATCTGAGCTGGCTTTGTATCGATTGATCACGATGATCTGGTTCCCGATCCAGTTTGTGATGATCTATGGGCTGATCTATTTTGTGACCCATACGGATCATCTGACCATGACCGAAGTGATCGTGTTATTCTTTAGCCTTGGGGTGTCATCGGGCACCATCGGCATCGTCTATGCGCATGAGCTTTTGCATCAACGCAATCGGGTTGAACGCTGGCTGGGGGATTTACTGCTGGCTTCTGTGCTCTATTCGCATTTTCGCACCGAGCATCTTTTGGTGCATCACAAACATGTGGGCACGCGGCGCGATGCGGTGACAGCGCTTTATAACGAAGGCTTTCACCACTTCTTTCGCCGCGTGTTGCGCGAAGGGCCTGTATCCGCTTGGGAGGCTGAAAAAGCCTTGCTGGCGCGTCGCGGCCTGTCTGCGTTTCATCCGCGCAACCCGCATTTTCGCTATTGGGTCTTGCAACTCAGCGCCTTGATTTTGGCAGTACTGCTGGGCGGTACGATGGGATTTTGCCTGTTCATCTGGCAGGCTTTTATTGCGATTTGGCAGCTTGAGCTGACGAACTACGTTGAACACTACGGGCTGACCCGTCGCCACTTGGGCGATGGCAAATATGAGCACGTCAAACCCCATCACAGCTGGAACGCGGCGCAGATGGCGACCAATTGGTTGTTGATCAATCTACAACGGCATTCGGATCATCACTACAAGCCAGACCGTCGGTTTCCATTGTTGCAAAACTATTCCGAAGAGGACGCGCCACAATTGCCATACGGCTATCCGGTGATGACATTTGCAGCCATGGTGCCACCGTGGTGGCGGCGCATCATGAACCCGCGCGTGAAAGCGTGGCGCAAACAATACTATCCTGACATGGCGACGTTTGAAGATTGGGAGCCCTATAAACACGGGACCAATCCTCTACCCCGTCTTTAGCGGTCAGTCCCAAATCACCGCTTTATGAAGACGAAAAAGGCCCCGCCATAAGGCGGGGCAAGGTGATGCCGTGGAAGTCAGACCACTGGCATCAGGCGGTAAACTGTGATGCATGCGCATCCAAATGGGCCGTCCAAAGGTGTGGGCGGATGGACTTTTGATCCTTTGCCAGCGGTCATGCAGGCAAAGGGCGCTCTTGATGTTCGTTAAAAAAGGTAGAGATCAGTTCATCTCTGCGCGGATTTGCTGACGTAGCAAATCAATGGGCACGTTTTTGCCTTCACGCTGATAGGTCCAATAGGTCCAACCATTGCAGCTTGGCGCGCCTTCAAGATGCGCCCCGACTTGGTGGATTGACCCTTTGATGTCATTGCCGATAAGCGTGCCGTCAGCGCGCACTTTGGCTTTGTGACGACCGTTCATGGACATCAACTGCTCTCCTGGGCGCAGCATGCCGCGCTCAACCAATTGGCCAAACGGCACACGTGGTTCTGCACGTTTGGATGCCGTGACAGTCAAAGCATCTGTGTCGAACTTGCGGATCGCGTTGATGCGCTTTTCGGCAACTTTACGGTACTTTTCTTCGCGCTCGATGCCGATGTAATCACGGCCTAGCATTTTCGCAACGGCGCCAGTGGTGCCTGTGCCAAAGAACGGGTCGAGCACAACATCACCAGGGTTGGTCGTTGCGATCAACAAGCGGTGAAGCAAGCTTTGTGGTTTTTGCGTTGGATGCGCTTTTTCGCCATCTTCGTCTTTAAGGCGTTCGCCGCCATTGCAAATGGGCAGAACCCAATCAGAGCGCATTTGAATGCCCTCGTTGAGCGCTTTGAGAGCGTCATAGTTGAAGGTGTATTTCGCGCCCTCGCCTTTTGAGGCCCAGATCAATGTCTCATGCGCATTGGTGAACCGTTTGCCGCGGAAGTTTGGCATTGGGTTGGACTTGCGCCACACAACATCGTTCAAAAGCCAGTAACCTTGGTTTTGAAGTTCAGCGCCAAGGCGGAACACGTTGTGGTAAGAACCAATCACCCAGATCGCGCCATTCGGTTTTAGAATGCGGCGGGCGGCTTTGAGCCACGCACGGGTGAAGTCGTCGTAAACTTTAAAGCTGTCGAATTGGTCCCAATCGTCATCCACCGCGTCGACCTTGGAATTGTCAGGGCGATGCAAATCGCCGCGCAATTGCAGGTTGTAGGGCGGGTCCGCGAAGATCAGATCTACAGATTCTTCGGGAAGACTGTTCATTGCTTCGATGCAATCACCAGACATAATTGTATTGAGCGGAAGCACAGGTGCTTCCTTGCGTGTATTTTTCGTCATGTTCTGCCTCACAGAAACGCCCTCTCGAGCGATACAGTCGCACCATTTTTGGTGTCGTTTTGTGAGTACTAAAATGAGTCAAAGGTGATTCGAGGTCAATTTCTTTATTGAATCAATGTGTTAGAAAAAAGCTTGCTACAACATGTTGTGTATAGGTTTGAACGAACGTCTATGGTGTGGGGTCACCCCAAATTTGGCCAAGCCGTCCATGTGCAATTTGGTGCCGTAACCTGCGTTCTTCTCCCATCCATAACCGGGGTACTGTTGCGCCAAATCCACCATCAATCTATCGCGCCATGTTTTCGCCACAATTGAGGCCGCGGAAATCGATAAACTGCGCGCATCACCTTTGATAATCGCCTCGGCACTCAACCCAAAGGCAGCAGGGATTTTATTACCGTCAACTAAGACGTAATCTGACTGGGTTTTCAGCCCTGCAACAGCGCGCTCCATCGCACGCAAGGACGCTTGCAGGATATTGATCTCGTCAATCTCCTCCACCGAACAAGACCCGATAGACACATCAGACACAGCAAGGATTTGATCGTACAAAGCCTCGCGCCGTTTGGCGGTCAGTTTTTTGGAATCGTTCATGCCGTCGGGGATTTGGTTTGGATCAAGCCAAACAGCAGCGGCGACAACAGGGCCAGCCAGCGGCCCACGGCCCACTTCGTCCACGCCAACAATACGGGAATAACCACGCTGCGTCGCGGCTGCTTCGAATGAAAAATCTGGTGTATATACTGTCATGCGTTTGTGAAACCTCATGCGGCCCATCAGGGCAAGGAGATTTAAAAGAAAAAGGACGGGTGGAACGCATAGACCACCCGCCAAGGTAACGCGGCACATGGGGACATGAAACGCGCGTATGCTATTTCGGGTTAGCGCAAAGCGTGGCCGCCTTTGCCATCGTTTGAACGTGTGACGCGGTAGCCAAAGTTGTTCAGGCAACCCACATCATAGGCGTCTGCACGACCGCGTTTTGTGCTCACTTTGGTTTCGCAGGCACGCGGCAAAGCGACGGCAGAGTGGCGGTCGAGCATCACACAGCTTTCCAAAGCAACAGATTGAATCCGCTTACGTTTGTCACTCACAGAAACAACGCAAGTGTTCGGAATTTCAAACGTGTCTTTGCGCGCCGTGCGGCGGTCACGGTCTTTGTCCTTGCTGTTATCTTCGACCGTAACCTTGCGTGTGACCGTGACAGGTGGATTTGATTTCGATCCTGAGTTCTCAATCGCTTTGCTGATAACAAACAGGGTGAGCAAGCCACCGATTGCACGAGCGACATCTGCATCATCAGCGCGTGCTGGCGTGGCATATGTCGCGGTGACAGCCATAGAAAGCGCCACAAGACCTGCGGCGAATTTCGGAATGCGTCGTGTGGATGTTTTGGTCTGCGTCGTCATGTTGAGTCCTTCCTGTTATGGGACCCGCACTGTCACTTGGGGTGACTGGCGGGATGTCGATGAAACAGGAATGGGGGCATTGGACTTTGCCGCTCAATATCAGCGAATTGTTATTGGCTATCGATGCGCATTGGTGGCTTTGATATTGAATAACAATCGCCAATTGGGCAAGGTTTGTCCATGACACACACATATATAAACCCCCGCCTTATTGCCGCTGCACTCGCATTGGCGCTGCTACCCTTGAGCGCCAATGCAGCGTGCTACGCAGAATATAAAGCAAAGCGGGACAACCCATTGAAACTGCATTACGGTATCGCTGAAGTGCTTGACGCCCAGTGCGACAAGTCCGCAGCACAGGCTGCATTAACACCACGCCTTGCGGCGGATGGTTGGGTATTGTTGTCGGTTGTCGGCTTTGTCGATGAAGCCGCATTGCAAGGGAAGAAAGAAAGTGCTGGAGCCTATTTCCTCCGTTACTGACGGGTCTAAATCAGGGCGCGTGTTGTCCATCGGCATTGTCGCGATTGTGTTAATTTTGCTGATCGCCGCGGGGCTGTTGTTCGCCAATCTGCCTGATGCCAATGCGTTCAACGCACGGGTGGAAGCGATCTTTGTTGAGAACAACAACCTGACCTCAAGTGCAGAAATCAAACTGCTGGAAATCCTCGCGCAATCGGGCACAGCCTTCTCGGATACGCTGACCAGTTACCGTGTGGTGATCTTTGTGTTGATGCTGTTCGCCACCGCTCTGCTCGTGGCGTCCTTGGTGTTTTTGCTCACCATTTTGGGTCTCAACAAACGCATGTCCCAGATCGACAAACAGGGCATTCAGATATCGTCCTTGATGATCTCGCGCGCTGAAAACACCGTCTACCTGAACAACATGGAATTCAAACTGACGGGTGCCGCGATAGAAACGCTTTGCGTGCTGGCCGAAGCACGAATGGATGATGATGTGCTCAGCGGCGCCGAAATCGAAGGCGTCGTATCGGGTCGTGATGCGTCAGACTGTGACGAAGCTGCGGGTGCCACACGGATAAAACGTCTGCGCGACACTTTGGGCAATCAGATGATGAGCGAGCTCTTGGTCAAAAACATCGCCCGCAAAGGCTATATGCTGTCTGTACCCCGCGATGTGATCAAAATGGTCTAGAGAATACAGACGTGACCCCGATCTAAGAACACACATGACCTTTGCAAAGCATTCCGAGAGCTTCTTGCACTGCCATGAATTGGTGACCCCGATTGAACGGGGTGAACCGAGAAGTTTCAACAGCTCGTTGATTGGGGACAATGACATGATAGCCAGCGGCCGCGAGCGCTGGCATTTGATACCGCCATGAAAAGGCATGCTCTGGCCAGCCGTGACACAGCACGATCGGTTTTCCAGCGCTTTCTTTTCCGGCTTCAAAGACTTCCAGTTCCACACCGTTGACTGCGATCAAAGTGGGTTGGGAGAAGTCTTTAGGATTTAAACATTTATCTGTCTTTTGTGTCTATTGCGGCAAACTGAGACAGGTTCGAATTTGTCTGACAGCACCGCATCCACCCCATCAGTCTCGGCTATTTTGTATGCAACACATGTGTCATGATATTTTGGAGCAACTGGGACACGTTGTTTTGAAAATTATTCCACG
The DNA here is from genome assembly GCF_038899935.1 of Pacificibacter sp. AS14. Lineage (NCBI taxonomy): Bacteria > Pseudomonadati > Pseudomonadota > Alphaproteobacteria > Rhodobacterales > Roseobacteraceae > Pacificibacter > Pacificibacter sp. AS14. The sequence continues at coordinate 7,917 of NZ_JBBMQI010000014.1, read as the reverse complement.
GCAGACTACCGCAGAACGTGATTGATCCTGTTGCGAAAACCGATCCGCCGCCGGGATAATCAATAAGGACCATGTCCGCGTGCATCGCGTCCTTTGTGCTGCCCCCTGTTAGATTTGTCAGATGGGTCAGCTGTTCTTCGGGAACCAGCATGAAGCCATTTTCGCGCGTTACGGATTGCGCCAGCAGAACAGCATTTTCAGGCGTTCCCAACCGGTAATCCATATGATCAAGTTCAAACCCAGCAGCTCCGTTCCCTGAATACCCGAAATCACCGATAAGCGGGCCCTCAACGCCTTCAAAAACCCAATCATAGGCTGGATCAGAGACCCGCCGACGATAAGGGTCACTGAAAAATTCTCCCTGTGCGGTGAATCCAATCCCGACAAGATCCTGCGGCGCACGGCCATTGCGCCGCCACAATCCGCCATAGGTACCGTCAAAGGCATTGAAATACTCACCCGGCTCGGCGGCCCATGCGCGAATTCCATCCTCAGCCCGGCGAATTTCGAGCATATCACCCTGTTCGGGATGAACCGCGACACGCCAATAAAACCCATTTCCACCCAGATAGAGCAGATTGCCGCCGGAATCGCGATAATTGCGCAAGGCATCCAGCGTTTCACGCGTGTGGTATTCTGGGTGGGAGCCTGTGGTGACGGCAGCATATCCCGAAATGGCAGCGACGCCATCATCGTGCAATTCCCGGTCGGTGACGATATCGTAGTCGATGTTTTTGGCATGCAACCAGGCGATCAGGTGCATATCAGCCGGAAAATGCCGCAAGCCCGAGCAATCCGTATCCCCAAATGTAAAATAGCCGGGTCTGAGGTTGAATAGGGGGCGTTTGTGCGAGGCGTGGCAAATTCCCGATCCATCCGCGTGATAATTGTAGGTCGATAACCCGTAGTGCGGGTGCGCGGCCGGATTGTAGGGGTAAGACCCCCAGTCGCGGATTTTGTCCTGCCAAGATGGCTTGTAATCAGGCCGCGCATGGTTGCCATAGATGGCGTAGGTAAAGGTTGACACCAGCACGCATAACGTGGCCGTTGGCTTGCCCAAGGGGGGACAGACAAAGAAGGGGATCGCATCTTCGTGGCCGTCACAGCTTATCCGCATGATGTACACACCGGACGGGATGTCGGCAGGCACAGTAAAGGAGAAATCCGTATCCCATCCGAAATCATAGATGTCGTCCTGATGGAAATGGATCGCCGTGTAGTGGTCGGGTTTGTGGGTCCAGTTCATCTCTGATCCGTCCCATGCAGACCCGGTTACCCCGCGCGCGGGGTAATTGATCAGATCCAGATCAGGTCCGGCTTGCGCGGGTACGGTGTTACTTGAAATGTTATGAGAAAAGTTCCACTGGCAGACAACCGTGCCGTCGGTTGTTAATTTTGGCGCCTCGATTTTGCCGTTGAAATGTTGCGCCGGGGTAGCGTCAATCAAATGCGCACCAATTGTGGGGCGACCGCGGACGGTCAGATCACCTGCACCTTCATCGGTGACATCACTGGCTGCGCTCACCTGATGCCCGAGCGGGCTTTGCGAAACGACAATGCTATCCAGTGTGATGCGCGCCTCAACGGCGTACCAGCGCCGCAGGGACACAGCCTCGTCCAAGCGAATGACGCGTCCGTCGATGGCAAGCGCGACGGTGCCTTGCGCATCAAGCCTCAAATCAATCCGCCCGATGCTTAGAATTGTTTGCACCTGCGCGCTGCGCAACGTCGGATATATGCGCGCCGACATAACGATTTCGGACGTTGGTTGTGCATCAATGCTGGCCTGCGCGATCCCATAAGATCCAGCCGCGAAAGGTCGATGCACTGACGTGAACTGCGCTGGCATGAAATATTGCGAGGCATCTTCCTCTACCACGCCCGGCCCCTCGGGATTGGGGTCGGCACTGATGGAGCGCGTCAGGCGCGCCCTAAACGGTTCGGAAGAGATGCTGGAGACCTTGAAGTTCAACTGGTCACCCGGGCGCGCCGAGAGACGGTCAACATAGCCCAACAGTGGGAGATCTTTTGCGTCTGTCATCACGGTGCTTATCCTTTTGCCTAGGCGTTAAGTATTTCCTTATTTATGTCGCAATGGCAATGGATTGGAATGCCAGTCGCCCGCAAAAATTGATTGTTTTCTGTCGTCACAACGATATCTGCAACGCAGCAGGGCACCCTTTCCAAGGCAGCCAGCCGGAAGCGATTTGGCGAGGCGTTCCAGACTGCAATCTATGCGTTCTGCCCGGTTGTGCCCATGCCGCCCATTTGGAAGCGCCCGCGTTGTTCAATCAGATCGTCGCACGCGTCTTGGGACTATGAGGTTTGGGGCAAGGACTTGTTCTCAGCGGAAAACCAACCTTTGCCGGGCACGGCGGCCAGCAACTCGGCCGTATAGGGGTGCTGCGGATTGGCGAAAAGCTCAGCCGTTGGGCCGATTTCCACGACTTCACCGCGCTGCATGACTGCGATCCGGTCGCAGACTTGTGCGGCGACCCGCAAGTCATGCGTGATAAAGATCATCGACAGGTTCATACGATCCCGGATTTCTTCCAACAGATTTAGAATCTGCGCCTGAATGGAGACATCCAATGCCGAAACAGGTTCGTCTGCGACAAGGATTTTCGGTTCCAGCGCCAACGCCCGTGCGATCCCAATCCGCTGACGCTGGCCACCCGAAAACTCATGCGGAAAGCGATCATAGGCGCGGTCGTCCAGCCCGACGATGCGCAACAGCTCCAGCGCTCTGTCGCGGGCCTCACTCCGGCTCGCGCCATACAATTCCGGGCCTTGCGCGATGATCCGCCCCACCTTGGAACGTGGGTTCAACGAGGCGAAGGGATCTTGGAACACCATCTGGATCTGTGCGCGGTGCGGGCGCATGGCCGCACGACCCAGAGGGCGCAAATCCGCGTCTCCCAGCAAAATCTCCCCGGCCTCGGCATCGTTCAGGCGAACAATGCAGCGCGCGACGGTCGACTTGCCCGAACCGGATTCGCCCACGATGCCCAATGTCTCACCGCGCGTCAGATCAAAGGTGACTTCTTTGGCCGCATGCACGACGCGTGCCTTGCCGCCAAACAGCCCGCCGCCGCCGCTGTAGGTCTTGGTAAGGCCATTGACCCGCAACACCGTTTTGTCAGAGCGGGGCCGCGCTGCCCGTGGAAGAAGGCTGGGCACTGCCGCCATCAAAGCCTGCGTATAGGGGTGGGTTGGCTTGCGCAGCACTTCGTCCGTGGTGCCTGTTTCGACAACCAGACCGTTCTGCATCACGGCGACCCGATCGGCAATGTCAGCGACAACGCCAAAGTCATGGGTGATGAACACAACTCCGGTGCCGTGCGTCTTCTGCATTTGCTTGATCAGCCGCAGCACTTGCGCCTGTGTCGTCACATCAAGCGCTGTCGTCGGCTCATCCGCGATCAGGATTTTCGGATCAAGCGCCAAGGCCATGGCGATCATCGCCCGCTGGCGCTGCCCGCCTGACAATTGGTGGGGATAGGCGGCAAGCGCCTGCTCCGGCTCAGGCAACTGCACATCATGGAGGAGCTCCAAGGCGCGGCTGCGGCGTTCGGTGCCAGGCATCTTTTTATGAAACCGAAAGACCTCATCTATCTGGTTTCCGATGGTCATGACGGGGTTAAGCGCCGTCATCGGTTCCTGAAAGATCATCGAAATTTCAGAGCCGCGGATTTTGCGCAAGCGGGCCTCACTGGCGGCGGCAAGGTCTTCACCTAGGAAATTGACCTGACCTTTGGCGATGTGAACATGCGGCTTTGGCAACAGCCCCATGATGGCACGTGCCGTCAGTGACTTGCCCGAGCCGGATTCGCCAACCACGCACAGAATTTCATTTGCGTCCAAATGCAGGTTTGTGGCTTCGACAGCGAATTTTCTTTGCCCACCGGCAGGCAAACCGACATGTAGATCTTTGATCTCAAGCAACCGGGTCATGAGTGCTCCCTCAGTCGGGGGTTGAGCGCATCATTGAGGCCTTCGCCGACAAGATTGATGGCCAGAACAGTCAGCAGGATGGCGATGCCCGGAAAGGTGCAGACCCACCACGCGGATCGCAGCAACGTCCGCCCGGCCCCGATCTGGAAGCCCCAACTCATGATATTGGGATCGCCCAAGCCCAGAAAGGCCAACCCGCTTTCAATAAGGATGGCCGATGCCACCATAAGCGAGCCGATCACAATGATCGGTGACAGGCAGTTCGGCAGGATTTCTCCCAGCATAATACGAATATCACCCATGCCAAGTGTGTGGCAGGCCTGCACAAATTCGCGGTTTCGCAGACTCAGAAACTCTCCGCGCACAAGACGTGCCACAGCAGGCCACGAGACGACGGCAATGGCGATGACGATACTGTTGATCGAGGGTTTCATGATCGCGACGAGAAGGATGGCGAACAAAAACGAAGGGATGGTTTGAAACATCTCGGTCGTGCGCATCAGCAGGTTGTCAACGAGGCCTCCATAATATCCCGCAAGCGCGCCCATAATAACGCCGACAAAGACGGCGACCAGCGTGGCGAGCAATCCGATCAGCAACGATGTTTTCGCGCCGTGCGCGATGCCTGCCGCCACATCGCGGCCCAAAGAATCGCTGCCCAAAAGGAACCCGTTCTGGCCCGGAGGCGACATTGACTGCCCGACCAGACTGAACGGATCAGCCGGGAAAAACAGGGGCGCGGATATTGCCATCAAAAGAATTGAGACGAGAATAACCATACCCATGACGGCAGATCGGTTGCGTGCGAAGAGTTTCCAAAATTCCATCGGTCAAGCCATCTCGATACGCGGATCAAGCGTTGAATAAATGATATCCACGACCAGATTGACCGCAACAACTAGCAAGGCGGACAGCAGGAAAATTCCCAGCAACAGATTGAGATCGCGGGCGAAAAGCGCCTCAAACGCGAGCATGCCGAGCCCCGGCCATGCGAAGACGGATTCGACGATGACCGACCCGCCAATCAAGGCACCCACCTGCACGCCTGCCATTGTGACGACAGGCAACAACGCGTTGCGCAAGACGTGAACAAAAACGATACGCCGCTCGGTCAGTCCTTTGGCGCGCGCAGTGACGACGTAGTCCTGGCCCGCCTGTTCCAGCATGGAGGCACGCATAAGGCGCGTGTAAAGTGCGAGGTAAAACAGCGACAGTGTTATGGTGGGCAAGACAAGGTGCTGGGCGATGTCGACGACCCGTTCCCAGCCGTGGTAAAACATCGAAAAATTCTCCATCCCCGAGGTTGGGAACCATCCAAGTTTAAGCGAAAAGACCACGATCAGCATAAGGCCAACCCAGAACAGGGGGGTCGCGTAGGTGATCAGCGCAAAGATCGAAATCACCGTATCGCGCCAAGTGTTAAGCCCGGATGCGGCGATAAGTCCAAGCACAATGCCAAAGCCCACCGCGAGCAGAATTGTCGATGTCATCAGCAACAATGTCGGCATGAAGCGGTCTATCACAAGCTGGCTGACCGGCATGTCGTGGCGGAATGAGTATCCCAGATCAAGGGACACAACATTTTTCAGATAGACACCAAGCTGTATAATAAGCGGTTGGTCGAGCCCGAATTTCTCGCGCAGCTCGGCCATATATTCGGGTGTTGCGGATCCGGCCTCACCTGCCAGAACGTCAACCGCATCGCCTTCGGCCATTTGCAACAGAAAGAAGTTGAGGACGATGATCGCGAGAACAATCGGAATGGCCTGCAAAAGGCGCTTGAGCACATAGCGCGTGCGCCGTTTTGAACTTTCCATATAGGCGTGACCCCCTTGGTGGATAGCACCGGCCCTGTGCGAGCCAGTGCGTTTTTTACAATGCGCGGACGAAGCGCACCGAGATCATTCGGATACGGTGGCCTGATCGAACGAGCCGTAGGCCCCCAAAGCGGAATTTGCGTGGCCTGATAGCTTGTCGTTGTAAACGGTCAGGAATTCCATCTCGAACAGATTGGCCACGGGCATATCAGTGGCGAGAATGGATTGGATTTCACCATAGATTTCAGCGCGTTTGGCCGCATCAGGTTCCTGAGCACCCGCAGCAAGAAGGACGTCAAGTTCGGGGTTGGAATAGCGCGAGGCGTTCACGAAATGCGTACCCTGACGGATCTGATCAGTTCCGTAATGACGGTGAACGCCCAGCACCGGATCAGGCAACTGATAGAAGAAATTGACGTTCATCTCGAAATCATAATCCGCGTAGATGCGGTTCAGCCACGTCGGTACGTCTTCATAGCGCAGCTCAACCTCGATGCCGAGCGGCTTCATGGCTTGCTTCATATACTCACCCGCCCGACGCCAGTCTTCGCCGTAGGGGATCAGGTCCAACGTGATGCTTGCACGCACACCTTCCGCATTTGGCATGATCCCTGCATCGTCGAGTTCTTTGATCGCAGCTTCCAGATCGCCGGAGGCCGGATAGTTGGGCAGACCTGCCTTATACAGACCGACCTTGTCGAAGTTCGAAGACAGCGCCGAAGTGGCGGGTTTGCCATAGCCAAACCAGATGTTGTCGATCAGGAACTGGCGGTCCATCACAAGCGAAACCGCCCGACGCATGGCCGGATTGTCGAAAGGAGGCTTAGTTGTGTTGAACTCAATCAGCGCCATTGGGTTGATCATGGAGTAACCATCAGTGGTGACCGAAAAGCCATCCATTTCGCGCAGTCGCACAGCGTCAATATTGGGGATCGCCCCATAGGCGCCATACATCACTTCACCGTTTTCCAGCGCAGCAGTACGGGTCGAGGCATCAGGTATAAAGCGCGCGACCAGCCGCTCAATTTTCGGGTAGCCCTCTTTCCAATAGCCTTCGTATTTATCCATCCGAATGTACTGGCCCTTTTTCCACTCGGTGAATTTGAAGGGGCCGGTGCCGACCGGATTGGTCGCCAGATCGGAGCTGCGCAGGTCAGTTCCTTCCAGCAAATGCTTCGGCACCATCGGGCTTTCATAGGACGACAAAGCCCGCAACATGTAGGGGGCCGGATTTGCAAGGTTGAACACGGCGGTATAGTCGTCGGGCGTATCAATCGATTCCACTTCGCGGAATGTATTCGGACCGCGCGGGTGGGTTTGCTTCAACACCTCCATAACTGTGAAAGCCACGTCCGCCGATGTGAAGGGCTTGCCGTCATGCCACGTCACACCTTCGCGCAACTTGAACGTGATTGTCTTTCCGTCCTCGCTTATGTCATAGCTCTCAGCCAGTGACGGCACGATTTTCAGATCGTTATCGTATTCAAAAAGGCCATCATAAATCTTTGGGGCGACAAGGCCAATTGGCCCGGACGTCGACAGAAATGACGCCAGCGACGGCGGCTCGGGTTGAACAAGATAAACGAGGTTTTGTGCTATTGCTGTGAGCGGAGAAAACGCAACTCCTACCGCACAGGCAGCCCCTAAGATCAGGGTCCTAAAACGCATCCGAGATACTCCTTGTTGTCATCTGTACTTCAAGTGAGACATATTTATGTGTCAGCTGGTCTGACATTGCTGTACCTTCATTGCCATCTTTCGAGGATCAAAGGTCAAGCCGCCGACGAGAATTATGCTCGTCATTGCGCGTGGTCCCTGCAAATAGCATTTTTTTTAGACGCCGTTAAACAACTCAATGCAATGTTGCGCAAAAAATAAGCAATTATCATGCGTTATGAAAATATTTGCAAAAGATATCTCACCGAATCTTGGATGGAATATCGCCAATCTCAGGGGGACGCGTTCAGTCTGTGAAACACTTTCGTCACCGAAAGAGCTGCCTGAACGGCGCAGATTTTCTAGGTCACGTTGCGCTCAACCGGTGTTGTCACGTTAATTTTTGAGGCTGAGAAGTGAAGTGGTCCTGCTTTTTAGGACAGGTTTGCGGCTCAGCTAAGATGTAATCTGGTTGGTTTCACGCGGCCTT
>NZ_JBBMQI010000013.1:0-96912 GCF_038899935.1 Pacificibacter sp. AS14 | reverse complement strand
TCGATCCAATCCAAGATTTTGCCCTGCTCGCCCCAAAACGCCTCAGGATCCGCCACAGACGCCGCATACATCGCATCGTATCCCGCGCGATCAACATAAGCAGACGCCGTAAATGCGGCATCAGGTGAATAAGTCTTCGTCGTCATGATCGTCCTCCCCAGAATATTGTTGGTGTGCACGGTGGCAGTGCGGTTTGCCCCGCCGACCAAACTATGGAGGGCAGGGCATTATTTAAATTGCGAGGTATTCAGCGCGCAGGGCCTCGTTTTCGAGCACCTCTTTGGCTGAGCCGTCGTAAACAACGGTCCCTGTGTCAAGGATGACCGCACGATCCGCAAGGTTCAATGCACGAACTGCGTTTTGTTCGACCAAAATCGTCGTGATGCCCTGCGCCTTGATGATCCGAAGCGTTTTTTCGATCTCATCGACGATCACAGGGGCAAGACCTTCATAGGGCTCATCCAGCAACAGCACCTTGATGTCGCGCGCCAAAGCACGGGCGATGGAGAGCATCTGTTGTTCACCACCAGACAGGGTCACACCCTCTTGTTTGCGGCGTTCGCGCAGGCGTGGGAACAACTCGTAAATGCGCTCCAAGGACCAACCGATGGGTTCGACGATTTGTGCCAGTTGCAGGTTTTCTTCGACTGTGAGCCCCGCGATGATACGCCGATCTTCGGGGACAAGACCAAGGCCTGCGATGGCCGCTTCATGCGATTTCATCGTGTGCAGGTGCTGATGATCAAGCCAAATTTCGCCATGGGTCAGCATCGGTTCATCGAGGCGGGCAATGGCGCGCAAGGTTGAGGTTTTGCCCGCGCCATTGCGACCTAAAAGAGCAAGAATCTCGCCCTCATGAACGTTGAACGAGATGCCTTGCACGATGTAGCTTTCGCCGTAGTAGGCGTGCAGGTCCCAGACCGAGAAATACGCAGGCGCACTTTCAGCATGGTTCGCGGCGATATTTGTGGCGGGTGTGTACTGTTTTTCAGCCATGATGAGCGCTCCTAAACTTCCTGCGTTTCGCCCAAGTAGGCTTCTTTAACCTTTGGGTGGCCTTTGATGTTGTCCGGCGTGTCCTCAACCAGAGGGGTGCCTTGGGCCAGAACGGTGATGCGGTCGGCAAGGGAAAAGACCACATGCATATCGTGTTCGATGATCGCCATGGTGATATCGCGTTCTTCTTTGATCTGTTTGAGCAGATCGATGGTGTTGTTTGTATCAGCGCGTGCCATGCCTGCTGTCGGCTCGTCGAGCAACAACAGACGCGGGTCTTGCGCCAGACACATGGCCATCTCGAGGCGACGTTTGTCACCGCGCGACAGGGATGAACCCTTCATGTGACGCTTGTCGATCATATTGACATCGATCAGCATTTGTTCGGCCTTGTTCATGATGTCTGGTTCTTGTTCGATGCTCTCATAGGCGTGCATCCGAAACGCGCCATCGCGTTTGGCAAAACAGGGGATCAACACGTTTTCCATCACCGTTAGATCGCCAAAGATCTCAGGGGTTTGAAAGACACGACTGATGCCCATCTGATTGATTTCATGCGGCTTTCGCCCCAGAACGGATTTGCCATCGAATGTTACTGACCCCGTATCTGGGATGAGTTTGCCGACCAAACAGTTGAGCAAAGTTGATTTGCCTGCCCCGTTTGGCCCGATGATGGCGTGGACTGTGTTCTCTTGCACCGACAGATTGACATCTCCCAAGGCTTGCAAACCACCGAACCGTTTTCCGACGCCTTTGACTTCAAGAATTCCCATATCTGATAACTCCTTAAACGACGGTTTTTGACGGTGTGGGTGTGTGCTCGGGGTCGGGGGCATCCAATTTGTCTTTGGGTTTGTCCCCGCGGTTGATCAGTTTTTTGATGCGCTTGATGCCCTCAACCAGACCACCCGGTAGGAAGGTCACGACCAACATAAAGGTCAGACCCAAAGTGAGGTGCCAGCCTTCGCCAGTAAAGCGCGCAAAGACCCAAACCACAACCTCTTCCAAACCATCAGGCAACCAATGGAACCAAGAATGCAAAACCGTCTCGTTAATCTTTGAGAAGATGTTCTCAAGGTATTTGATCACGCCTGCGCCCAACACCGGCCCCATCAATGTGCCAGCACCACCAAGGATCGTCATGATGACAACCTCGCCAGAGGCCGTCCAAAGCATACGGTCAGCGCCCGCCAAAGGGTCCATCGCCGCAAGCAAACCGCCAGCCAGACCAGCATACATGCCAGAGATCACGAAGGCTGCCAAAGTGTAGGGCTTGGTGTTCAGGCCCATGTAGTTCATGCGCTGTTGGTTGGATTTCACAGCCCGCAGCATCATCCCGAAAGGCGAGCGGAACAGGCGAATGGCAATGTAGAACGCGATGATCGCGATGACAGCACAGAAGTAAAAGCCAACATTGAAGGTGAACACGCGGTTCAGTGCCTCAAGTTTGTAAGAACTGTTCATCGCCAAACCAAACAGATTGGTTACAGGCAAAGAAGAACTTTCCGTGGCGCCATCCAAGATGCGCGGATCGCTCAAAGATAGCTGCAAGCCTGTTTCACCGTTGGTGATTGGTGTCAGCACGGAATAGGCCATCTTGTAGCACATTTGCGCGAAAGCCAGCGTCAGGATCGAAAAGTAAATCCCAGAGCGGCGCAGGGAGATGTAGCCAATGATCACAGCCAAAAGGCCAGAGACGATCATCGCCAAAAGAATGGCAGGGATCACGTTCATGGTCAGCAGTTTGAACATCCACACGGCCGAGTAAGACCCCATGCCCAAGAAGGCCGCATGGCCAAAGGACAGGTAGCCAGTAAGGCCAAACAAGATATTGAACCCAACAGCAAAGATGCCAAAGATAGCAACTTTTTGCATCAAATCAGGGTAGCCGCCGTTGAACTGGTCAAGACCAGAATCCGCTGCAAAAGGTTGCATCAAGAAGGGGGTAAACAAAGTCAGCAAGATGACAATCAGCAAGAACTTTGAGTCAGTTTTGTTTAATCCAAGCATGGTTTACTCCTCCATCACGCCGCGTTTGCCCATCAATCCGCGTGGGCGGGTCAATAGAATGATGATGGCGACGACGTAGATTACGATTTGGTCGATGCCGGGAAGAATGGATTTCACTTCGTTCATAGACGCAAAACTCTCAAGGATGCCAAGCAAGAACCCTGCGGCCACAGCACCAGGCAATGAGCCCATGCCGCCAACAACAACAACCACAAAGGACAGCACCAAGAAGTCCATGCCCATGTGATAGTTCGGCGACAAAATAGGCGCGTACATAACGCCCGCCATGCCCGCGACAGCGGCCGCCAAGCCGAACATGATGGTGAAGCGACGATCAATGTCGATGCCAAGCAAGCCGACAGTTTCGCGGTCTGCCATGCCTGCACGCACAACCATCCCGAAGGTGGTGAAGCGCAAGAAGGAAAATACGCCGCCGATCACAACAGCTGCAAACAGGAAATAGACCATGCGCCAGTAGGGGTAGATGATTGCGTTCGGATCAAATCCAAACATAACGCCAAAATCGAACGAGCCTTTGAACACTTCAGGGGCAGGGGTCGAAATGGGGTTGGCGCCGTAGAAGTACTTGATCACTTCTTGCAACACGATCGCCAAGCCGAAGGTCACAAGGATCTGATCCGCGTGAGGACGCTTGTAGAAATGCTTGATCAACCCGCGTTCCATGATGAAACCAACGGCAATCATAACCGGAATGGAAAAAATGATCGCAAGGGGCACAGCCCAGTCGATCAACGCACCACCAAATTCAGGGCCAAACCACGCCTCAACATAGGGTGTTTTGAATGTGGCAGGATTGCCAAGAAAGTCGGTCTTTGTCGGATCAATCGTTTCAAACGAAATCGACAAAATACGCGACAGTGTCACCGCACAAAAAGCCCCGATCATAAAGATCGCGCCATGCGCAAAGTTGACCACGCCAAGCGTGCCAAAAATAAGTGTAAGCCCAAGCGCAATCAGCGCATAGGCCGAGCCCTTGTCGAGCCCGTTTAGGATCTGCAGTAGGATGGCGTCCATGGTCCCCACCTGTTCATTTCTTCCGGCAAATTTCTCTCATTCCGCGCGGGAAAATGCCCCGTGCAGTGCGATGGAAAAGATCCAGATTTTGGTTGAGTTGTTGTCGTTGGGTCGCTTTTTATTATGTTGGCTGGGCGCGCAAGCCGCGCGTCCAGCCGAAACTTGGCAAAAACCAAAGTCCCTTATGCGCCTGGGTTACAAGCGCCCAATGCACCACCAGCAAACATCGGGTGGTCAGCAGGGTATGTAACTTGCGCCGCAGGTGTGACTTCCACAACTTCCAAAAGATCGAACTCGGATGTTGGGTTTTCTTTACCGCGCACAACCAGAACGTCTTTGAAGCACTGGTGATCGTCCGCACGGTAAAGTGTTGGTCCGTTGCCCAAACCGTCGAATTCGAAGCCTTCGAGCGCTTCGCCGACTGCACATGGGTTGAACGATCCGCCACGCGCCACAGCATCTGCGTAAAGTAGTGTTTGACAGTAAACGGTGTGTGCCGCTTGGGATGGTGGGAAACCGTATTTGGTGCCAAAGGATTTCACGAAAGCTTTGGATGCATCGTCTTGCAAAGACCAATGCCAGTTTGTGGATCCGTGGATACCTGCCACGTTTTTACCAGCACCGCGCGCCATGAGACGAGAGTAGAGCGGCACAACGATTTCGAAGTTTTTGCCGTTCACTTGCTTGTCACGCAGACCGAACTGCACAGCGTTTGTCAAAGAGTTGACCATGTCTCCGCCATAGTGGTTCAAGACCAAAACATCTGCGCCAGAGTTCAACACAGGCGCGATATAGGATGAGAAGTCACCAGCGCCAAGCGGCGTGCGCACTTTCTCAGCTGTTTTCCAACCCATTGCTTCGGTCGCGGCTGCGATGGATTCTTCTTGGGTCCAGCCCCATGAGTAATCGGCCGTCAGGTGGTAGGCTGTGCGATCTTTGCCGTAAAGTTTTTCAAGCACGGGGGCCAATGCTGCCGCAGACATGTAAGCGTTAAAGAAGTGGCGGAAGCCATTCGCTTTTTTGTCTTTGCCTGTTGTGTCGTTTGAGTGTGTGAGACCCGCCATAAAGATCACGCCAGCTTCTTGGCACAGACCTTGAACCGCAATCGCCACACCAGAAGACGAGCCGCCAGTGATCATCACTGCGCCGTCTTTTTCGATCATGGATTTTGCAGAGGCACGCGCCGCATCAGATTTTGTTTGCGTGTCGCCTGTGACGAACTCGACTTTTTTGCCAAGAATGCCGTTGCCTTCCAGCACTTTCGAGCTGAATGTATTGAGCATGCCGCCGTCGCCACCGCCGTTGAGGTGCTCAACTGCAAGCTCGTATGCACGCAACTCATCTGCGCCCTCATCTGCATAAGCACCAGACTGTGGCACGTTAAAACCAAGTGTGACAGTGCCACCCATTGGCTCGTTGGTGAACGCCGAGGCACCGGATGTGAAAATCGTGGGCAGTGCAAGACCCGCGCCAGCGACGGCACTTGTCTTTAGCAGACCGCGCCGCGTTAGAAGTGAATTGGACATGGAAATCCTCCCTTAGGGTTTCAGTCCGCAAGATCTGCGCCTCCTCGCGCCTATCTTGCGTTCCCTGCCGCGCCCTTAGCAAATGAGCTGTTAACAGGATGTCCAAGTATTGCGGGTGAAGTGAAAATGACTCAACAAGTGCTTTTGTTTAAAAGATTTTTTTGTTAACAAATACACAGATGACTTTATTTTGTTGTAAATTTATTTTCGCGCGTTCGCAGCATTGTCGTGTCGCGACTGCAGAAAACCATTGAAAGAACACGGGAAAACTATGCCACGCGCAGCGCTAACAGGAACACGCATTCGTGAACGACGGTCTTTAGAAGGCCTGAAACAGGCTGATTTGGCCCGAACAGTCGGTATTTCACCAGCATACCTTAACCTTATCGAGCACAACCGACGCAGAATCGGTGGCAAACTGCTTGTCGATTTGGCCCGTGAACTCAAAGTTGAAGTCTCTGCTTTAACCGAAGGTGCGCAGGCCCCTTTGATTGACGGATTGAAAAACGCGGTGGCTGAGAGCGGTGCGGTAAAGAACCCGATTGAAACCGACCGTATTGAAGAGTTTGCGGGACGGTTCTCGGGATGGGCTGGTCTTGTGGTGCAGCAACGTGAGCAAATCACCACTTTGGAACGACGTGTCGAGGCGCTCAGTGACCGATTGGCGCATGACCCGTTCTTGTCTGACGCCTTGCACGAGGTGATTTCGACCGTGACTGCGATCCGGTCCACTGCTGGGATTTTGAACAACGGTGGTGATATCGATCCCGAATGGCAAGTAAGGTTCCATCGTAATATGTATGAAGACAGCCAGCGTTTGGCGATGGGGTCGCAGGCATTGGTGAGCTATCTTGATACGGTCGGAAAAGTCGACGAAGCACCAAATGCGCCATTAGACGAAGTTGAAAGCTGGCTGGCCAGCACTGCCTATGCTTTGCCAGACATCGCAGCGCGTGATGATGCTCTCGATAATGTTGCTGAAACCTTAGAAGAAAGCGCAGATGTTGCACTGCAAAGCGACCTTTTGACCTCGCCTGCATCCAGATCTATGGCGGAGCGTTGGTTGACCCGCGCCCATGCTGATGCTGCCGTGATGCCGATTGAAGTCGTCGACGATGTCTTGGCCGCATGCGGTCCTGATCCGGCGGTCTTGGCGCAACGAACCGGTGCAGATTTAGCCGCCGCGATGCGTAGACTTGCAACACTACCGCCTGCCGAGGGGCGCGCCGATCTTGGGCTGGTGACTTGCGACGGGTCTGGAACTTTAACGTTTCGCAAGCCACTTGATGGATTTGCGCCTCCCCGATTTGGCGCAGCTTGCCCGCTTTGGCCGTTGTACCAAGCGCTGTTGCGGCCCTTGGCGCCTGTGCGGCGTGTGATCGAACAAATGGGTCAACCTCCGCGTCAATTTTTGGCCTATGCCGTCTGCCAGCCCGTCGTTCAATCTGGGTTTGATGCACCCGAGGTTGTTGAGGCTACGATGCTTTTTGTTCCATTGGATGTCGCGACTGCGACTTTGCCGAACGGGAAAAATTTGACGGCGTCTCAGATTTCTGGGGATGTCGTCGAGGTTGGCACCAACTGCCGTGTTTGCGCGCGTGTGGGCTGCCCTGCACGACGCGAGCCGTCCTTGTTGTTGGTCGAAAATAAAGCCTGAAAAGCGTCTTGGGCACAGATGTACAAGGCACAACACGCTTTGACATAACGCAGTAAGCGTCCTAAGCAGGATTAAATATACACTGTTTTTGACTCGATCTTTGGGAGAAGAAAGAGGCAAAGTGCTTGGATTAAAGCGAAGTGACACGCGATTTGAAAGATTTTTAGTCTTTGCAAACGTATTGGGAGAGGGGCAGTCAGATGAGCAAACGCGTCTTGCTGATCGAAGATGAACCAAACATTATTGAAGCGATTAGATTTATCTTATCGCGTGACGGGTGGATTGTGGAAACCCACTCAGACGGCTCTTCTGCAGTCTCTGCCGTGGTTAGAAAACGCCCCGACATCGTCATTTTGGATGTAATGCTGCCAGGCAAATCTGGGTTTGATATCTTACGCGAGTTACGTGGCTTGTCCGATCACGTGGACTTGCCGATATTAATGCTTACTGCGCGTGGTCAGAAAAAAGACCGTGACATGGCACAGGCCGTAGGTGTGTCGGCCTTCATGACAAAACCGTTTTCCAACTCAGATATGCTGGATGCTGTGAATGCATTGGTGCCATCACAGCCCGCGAAACCTCCGACTGCGGATGCGTCGAACGATGAATGAACCACGGCGTTCTCCGCTGTATTTAGAGCGTGCGTCTTACCGCAGACGGCGTTTGATCGATGCACAAAGACTTTTGCCTATCTTTTTGTTTTTATTATATTTAGTGCCGCTACTTTGGGGCGGAGCTGAAAGCGATGAACCCGTTGGCGGTGGCGTCCGAGGCTATGTGCATGTCTTTTCTGTTTGGATCGGTGCCATTGTTGCTGCGGGGTTGATTGCGCGTGCTTTGACGCGCGATGAAACGCCAGACCGTGATGACGCGCGGGGAAAACCTGCCGACCCTGCTCGCAGGGATGTTTCTGACGGCGGAAAATCTTAAATGTTGTCGTTTAACCTTCTTGTCTTAGCCTGTCTGAGTTATGCGGTTTTTTTGTTTGCTGTGGCATTTTGGGCTGAAAAACGCGCTGAGCGAGGACAACTTGGCTGGTTACGCTCTTCTGCCATTTATACGCTGTCGTTGTCGATCTATTGTACCGCTTGGACGTTTTACGGAGCCGTTGGCTATGCGGCGCGCTCGGGCCTTGAATTCGCGACCATTTACATGGGACCGACGATGGTGATGATCGGCTGGTGGTGGATTTTGCGCAAACTTGTGCGGATCGGACGCACGCAGCGGATCACCTCTGTTGCCGATCTAATCTCTTCGCGTTACGGCAAATCGACCACTTTAGGTGTTTTGGTGACAGTGCTGGCGGTGGTCGGGACCACGCCCTATATTGCGCTGCAACTTCAATCTGTTGCTTTGTCCTTTGCTGTTTTCGGCGTGGCCAATCCTGGTGGACTTGTTGTGCCTGATTTGAACAACACAGCCCTGTGGGTGGCCGCTGGGCTGGCGCTGTTTGCGATTTTGTTTGGGACAAGGAATTTGGACGCGAATGAGCGCCACCATGGAGTCGTGACGGCGATCGCATTGGAAGCTGTGGTTAAGTTTCTGGGCCTCGTCGGGGTTGGCATCTTTGTTGTGTGGGGCATTGGCGATGGGGTGGGCGATATGTTGACCCGTATTGATGCCTCGCCTGTGTCCAAGGTTAATATAAATGGAACAAGGTTTATCACGCTTACGATTTTGTCTGGAGCGGCTTTCTTGACCCTGCCGCGGATGTTTCAGGTCTTGGTCGTTGAAAACGCAGAAGAGCGGCATTTGTTTACCGCAGGCTGGGCATTTCCGCTGTATCTTTTCGGCATGTCATTGTTCGTGATACCCATCGCGGTGGTGGGGTTGGATGTGCTGCCCGCGACATCTAATCCCGATATGTTTGTACTGACATTACCGTTAAAGTATGACCAACAAGGCCTTGCAACACTTAGCTTTCTGGGTGGATTTTCATCTGCCACATCGATGGTCATTGTCGCGGCGATTGCGTTGTCGACCATGGTGTCAAACCACATCGTGATGCCCATTTGGCTGTCGTTTCGCAAGGACGGCGCCACGATGTCGGGCGATGTGCGCTCTGTGGTCTTGCTGTCGCGGCGGCTGTCTATTGCGGGTGTTTTGGCGCTGGGGTATTTCTATTTTCGCCTCTCTGGCGGCTCTGAGGCCCTGGCTGCGATTGGAATGATTTCTTTCACGGGTATCGCACAGGTTTTGCCTGCTATGCTTGGCGGCATTTTTTGGCGCGGCGCCACGCGCACAGGGGCGATTGCTGGGCTTTTGGTTGGTTTCACGGTCTGGGCCTATACGATGTTTTTGCCATCATTCGGTGACGCTGCCGGCTTCACCGAAACCCTGTTAGCCCATGGACCTTTTGGGGCTCGCCTTCTGCGCCCCCAAGCTTTGTTTGGCGTGATGGGCGTTGATCCTGTCGTGCATGCCGTTGTTTGGTCGCTTGCGTTGAACACAGGCGCTTTTTTATTGGGCTCGCTAGTGTCATTTCCGCGCCCTGTTGAGCGCTTGCAAGGGGCACAATTCGTCAATGTATTCGATCATTCGGGCTCCACGCGCAGCTGGACGCACGGTACAGCTGAAGCCGAAGATCTACTTGTGATGGCGCAGCGAATTATTGGCGCATTGGAAGCGCAAAAACTGTTTCAGGCCGAGGCAGAAGCCCAAGGAAAGCAAGGGTATCTGCCCGACGCCACCCCGCAGTTTTTGGAACGTTTGGAACGCGAACTTGCGGGCTCAGTAGGTGCGGCCACCGCTCATGCGATGTTGGGGCAAATCGCAGGTGGTATTGTTGTGTCGGTCGAGGATTTGATGGCCGTTGCAGATGAAACGGCTCAAATGTTGGAACACTCCAGCCAGCTTGAACAACAATCAGAAGAACTGGCCCGTACGGCACGCAAACTGCGCGAAGCCAATGATAAGCTCACCGAGCTATCGATTCAAAAAGACGCTTTCTTGAGTCAAATTTCGCATGAGTTGCGGACCCCGATGACCTCGATCCGTGCGTTCTCTGAAATCCTGCGCGATGGAGGGCAATCGTCTGAACCAATGGATTCTGAGAGTTTGACACGGTTCTCTGGCATCATTCACGACGAAGCGCGGCGTTTGACGCGGCTTTTGGACGACCTATTGGATTTATCAGTTCTGGAAAATGGCCAGGTCTCGCTTAACTGGTCCCGCACCAATTTACATGATGTGATCAAGCGCGCTTTGGAAGCTACGGCGCAAGGGCTCGAGGGACGAGATTTGTTGATAGAACGCAATGCGTTGAGTGAACATATTGCGATAGAAACGGACACCGATCGTCTGGCGCAGGTCTTCATCAATTTGATCGCCAACGTCCGCAAGTATTGCGCGAATGAGGTTCCGACGCTGCGCATTACTGTGCGGCGTTTGCTCAATGATCACATTCAAATTGATTTTTCCGATAACGGCATTGGTATCCCTGAGCACAAGCAAAGCGTCATTTTTGAAAAATTTTCGAGGTTGAGTGATAACGCCAAAGCGGGCGGCGCGGGGCTTGGTTTGGCAATTTGCCGTGAAATTGTGACCAACTTGGGTGGTAGAATTTCATATCTGCCCGGGCAAGGTGGGGCGGCATTTCGCATCGATTTGCCTCGTGTGCATCATAAAGGGCGTTGAGCGCGCGCTGGGATGCCTTCGTTGTGAATTAAAAATGACGCTAATGTAGATTTAGTGCTCTTCAATAAATGATTTATTTACCTCGTCTGGTCAAAAGTTAAAGAAACCCATTTGGGGACTTTGAATTGAGCATAGACCATATAGATACCCTAAAGTTGCATCCCGATGTCTGATGATGATCTCATTTCTGCGATGCGCCGCAAGGCTGGCGTCGGGCGTCCTCCGCCTGATGTAACAGCTATGTCAGCTGCTAAAGCACTGCGCCTGGCGGCTGCAAAAGCTGCTGAAGCCGGCACGGGAATGGTGATGCAGGTGACGAACGTGGTAGAGGAGCTGACGTCTACAAGTCGCTTACCGGATCAGATCCCTGACAATTCCCTTTTGGCTTTGCTTGAAGGGCCTGAAAACGCTTACGGTTTGGCTGTGTTTAGCCTCGCGGTCACCACATCTGTTGTTGAGCAGTTGACCACTGGGAACGTACAAAAACACGCGCCAGAAGAACGCAAGCCGACGTCAACAGATTCCGTGATGTGTTTCGAGTTGATTGATCAAATGCTCAAACACTTCGAGAAGATTGTTCAGGACGCAGCCGACCCACCTCAGGTTGATGGGTATCGCACAGCAGCGCAGCTGTCTGAGACGCGATCAATTCCCATTGCCTTTGATGACATTCGTTACAGAATGTTTAGCATTTCTGTTGATATGGGGCGCGGATTGCGGACGGGTGAAATCAAGTTCATCTATCCCGCGTTTCGCCCCAAGCCCAAGCCTGCTCCGGGAACGCAATCGGATTGGCAAAGAGACTTTAAAACCTCTGTGATGAAGACAAAAGCAAATCTCGATACAGTTTTGCATCGCGTATCTTTGCCATTGTCGGATGTGGCGAACTTGGCTGTCGGTATGGTAATTCCAATCCCGCATGAGGCGCTGATGCGTGTTGAGGTCGTGGCAGATGGACGTCGCGTGTCATTCGGTCGATTGGGGCAGGTGAACGGTCACCGTGCCATTCGCGTCGATCTAAATGCACCCGCCAGTTTTGATAGCGACTGCGACGAAGGGTCTGACTTGAGTGGCTTTGGCATGGCCGACATCGGAAATACGGGTTTTCCTGCGCTCGAGGAAGATGGTTTGTCCGACGACTTTGGGTCTGAGATTGCAAGTTTGGTTGATTTCCCTGCCATGGGAGATATGTCCGGTGATATGCCACCGCTTGGAGATATTGGGACTGATCTACCTTCTCTGGGAGATCTAGGTGATATGTCCAATTTCCCTGCTATGGGTGACTTGCCATCTCTTGATTGACCTGCATCAAGGCAGCCCAAATCATTTTGAGCGATCCTTTTCACAAAGGAGGGAGGCAACGGGCGGATTTTTAGAATCAAAAGCCACTTCACCATTGTTGGATTTAATGAAATCAAAAATGGTTTGAAATCAGAAAATTCAAAGGAATTCGAACTGCTTGTCACTGAAATCGGCCAAGCCGAAATGACGGAAAGCTTAAGGTCGGCGGGGCGCGCGTCAAGATCATCAAGAGTGATGCCGTGCTAAAGCCTATCAAAGCGACGACCGCGGTGTCTGCAAAACTTGTGGCGATGATATGGATAAGAAGTGCCGAGATGTTTTGCCCTATACTTCTGTTTTCAGCTTATGATCTGCCAAATTCGAAATGCATTGAGCGTTCAATTCAATTTAAACACTTCAGGAGGACATAATGTCCAATAAAACCGATGCCAAAATTGATCAAATTATCGATGAACTGGTGGTAAATGATGTCGTTGCCGAAAAGTTGAAATCCAAGTTGCACGAGCAGAACGGACACTTGTCCGGCGGGTTCTCCCAAACCCAAAATTCGGATGGTGGTGACAGTGAAGAAGACCTGTGGGACAATATCCCAGTTTAGTTAAACACATTTTACAAACTTAAAGGGAGGCTGTCATGGCATTCGAAGCGCTTAAAATCCAAGCCTATATGATCTTAGACGAAATTGCAGCGCGCCCCGCAGATCGGCATATTTTACAAGAGCGTTTGCGCGAAAAACTGTCTGAACTGAGTTCCATGGGCTTGCCCTTGCCGCAAGATCTCGTCGATCTAGAGCGCGCGCTGGAGCAAGGTGACGCTGATACACTATATCCCGCACACTCATCGAATGACACAAGCGATTGATCCAAAGGGTAAATTTGGCACAGGGTTGCGCAATTTTCCCACCAATCCAAAGGGTTCTTGCTTTTTGGCGTCACTCTCCGCAATGATGTAAGAAATTTGGAAGCGCGGAGAGGATATGATCACATCTGATGCGACATCTGCCGCTGAGCAGACACAGCGGCCTTTGGTTGAGACGCACCATGACGGCGGTATCGCTTATATTGTACTGTGCAATCCGCCTGTGAACGCTCTGACGCTTGATCTGCGACGCACCTTGCTAAGCAATTTACAGATCGCGCAAGACGATCCAAACGTAAAAGTTATTTGTTTGCGTGGAGAAGGCGCAAGATTTTCCACTGGGTTGCCCGCCGCTGAAATGTCTCAACTTAAAGCTGGAACATTGGAAGCCGCGCCAACTTTGGTCGAATTGTGCCGCACAATCGAAGAAAGTTCAAAACCGGTGGTCGCTGCCCTTCGGGGGTCAGTGTTTGAGGGCGGATTGGCTTTGGCGTTGGCCGCACACTATCGCATTTGTGGACCAAAAACACGACTTGGTGCACCGGAAATCACTTTTGGCATGGTGCCGGGAGGCGGTGTTACGCAGCGCCTCCCGCGTTTGGTTGGTGCTGCAGTGGCGCTTGAAATGATGCTATCAGGCAAGTCTGTTGCAGGTAAACATACCAAGTTACTAGGCCTGTGTGACGATGTCGTCGATATGCGCAATTCGCGTAACGTGGCTGCGTTTTGCCAAAAATTGATAAATGAAACATCCCCGCCGAGGCGCACATGTGATGTCGCCGCTGGATTGTCAGATGGTGCTGCCTATATGGCCACACTCGCTCAGCACCGTGAACGCGCAGACAAGTCACATATCAATGCATCTCGTTTGATCGTCGATTGTGTTGAGGCGGCTCTATTGTTGCCATTTGAAGCTGGCGTGTTTCGAGAAGATTCTGCGCGCTTAGATGTTTTGGAGTCATCACAGATTCGCGCGATGCGCCATGCCTTTTTCGCAGAGCGTCGCGCTGCGCGACCCGTTGGCCTAAATCTTAGCCAAGCACGCCCTGTGTCTGCTATTGGTATTGCCGGGGTATCAAGCATGGCGCTGGCCGTAGCGGCCGTCGCTCTTGATCATGGATTTGAAGTTGTGGTTTTTGCCTCAGACGCCGACCAAGTGGCTTTGGCGCAAAGCAAAATAGTTCGGTCGTATGATCAAGCCGCGCAGCAAGGCAACATCACACCGAATATGCGCGATAAAATATTGGCACGATTCTCGGGGGCATGCGAACTGCAGAGTTTGTCCAAATGCGATTTGGTTATTGACGCCACCTCTGGGTCAACGGAACGGCGCGCGCAAATTTTGTTAAGGATAGAAGAATTCGTGTCAAAAGACACAGTATTGGCGACTCTCAGCGATCGCGGATTTGAGCAAATGGCACGAGATTTGTCCCACCCAGAGCGGTTCTTGGGCCTTCATTTCTTTGCTCCTGCGCAAACGGTAAAGGTGGTGGAACTTGCGTGCACCGAAGGGCTGTCCGATGTTGCTTTAGCCACGGCACATGCCGTGGCGCACAAAATGGGTAAAGTTCCCGTTTGCGTTTTGGCACATGACGGGTTGATCGCCAATACGTTGCAAACCGCCGCTTGGGATGCTGTAGATGTATTGCTGCTTATGGGGGTCGCTCCGTCGCGCATTGACCATGCTATGGAAAAATACGGAATGCCGATTGGACCCTGCGCCAATATGGATCTGCTCGGATTGGAGCATTTTTCCGGCGTGGCAGTGACCGTTCTAAATGACGCAGGCCGGGCCGGGCGCGGGGGCAGCGGCGGATTTTACGATTATGTTTTGACCGACAAAGGCCCGCAACGCCAAGACGACCGAGCGGCGCTGGCGTTGATAGACACAGTGCGCGAAGATGCAGGGATAGATCGGGTGACCATGAGTGAGGTGCAGATAACTGACCGCATCATTTTGGCGCAGGCCAATGCTGGCGCACGCCTTTTGCAAAGTGGGTTGGCCAGACGGCCTCTCGATATAGATGCCATAATGCTTTTGGCTAAAGGGTTCCCGCGATGGCAGGGCGGACCGATGTTGGCCGCCGACGTTATGCGCCCCTTGGTGGTGCAAAAGAAATTGCGAGAATTCGCAGCAGAGGCACCCGACATTTGGGAACCTGCTCAAATTTGGGCTGAGCTCATAAAAAACGGCGATGATCTTGAGCAGCTAAATATCGTCTAATTATTTGTAAGATTTAAATTTTTGTCGTGTCAAAAAGAAATGTCGGCAGCTTCTAGGCGGATTAGTTCCAGCTTTGGTATTCGCGAAATATTTGATGCAGATCAAAGCTGCAGGCTGAGCGGTGTTGTATTTAACTTTATGAGCGTAATGCACCAACGATGACCTATTATCTGGTGGTGTTTTGCACCCTCCTGTGAATGCAACGCGCATTTACAACGTTGCCCACCTGTTGTGCGTGGGTCGGCAATGACCTAGGCGTCGCAGGGTGTGCGTTTCACCTGCGACGCCTTTTTTTGGGTTCGGCTCTGGTGGATCTCGTTCATATTGACCCAAAATTAAGATTTATGCTGACAACAGTTCAAATAGACAGTTCAAGGCTCCACCCTAGGTTGGTGTCAGTGTTGATACCTCACTTATGGCTGGTTTTGAGTTTTAGTGTCTCAGTTCTCGCGTGAAAGCGCGTTGGTCTTGTTTCTGTCTCGCATGGCTGAAAGCAAAAGGAATTTTGCGCTAACACATAGAAATATGAGATAATTATGTTTTTTGGACCACGTGAGACGACCAAATCTAAGGGTGCGATCTTGGCTGAAGAAATCGCATTGGCTGAAGGTAAAGTGTTGGAAAAAGGAACGGTATTGGGGCCGCAAGAGATCGCTCAGCTGACGATGGCAAATATCAAGGATATCACCGTGGCCGCCCTTGAAGGGCATGATGTCGACGCGTCAACCGCTGCGCTGAAGATCGCGCAAGCGATGGTGCCGCATCTAGATGATGCTTTGGTGCGTATTGTTGTTGGTCCGCGAGGGCGCGTCAGTTTGGTGGCCAACTTGGCTGGGGTTGTCGGCATCGACACAGCCGCATTGATGCAGATGAATATGGTCGAGGGCGTGATCTCCATCGTGACGGTCCCTCAGCTTTATAGGGTCGCGAAAGGTGACGAAATCGCGCAAGTTAATATTTTGAGCTACGGTGTGAAACGGTCAAGCATGGGGCGCGTGATCGCCGAGGCGCATGACGTCATTTATGTCCGCGGTGCCATCGCGCGCACTGCAAGCTTGGTTCAAACGGTGGTGCAGGGCGCACCAGACCCCAAGGGTGAGGCCGCCATCCGAATGCGCTTGGATCGACTTGGGGTGAAGCTGATCCAAAGCACTCTGGTATCGCATTCGATGCAAGCCTTGGCAGAAGCCATCATCGAGGTGGAAGGCGACGTTTTGTTGATCATGACCGCGACGCCGACACAAGACATTAAAGATATTGCACCGCGTGCGATTGTGGCGGCTGGGGGCGTGATGACGCGTCTTGGGTTGCCCGCCGCACCTTGGCCGCATTTTTTCGCAGGCGGGTTGGGAGCCGTACCCATTTTAGGATTGCCAGACTGTATGCGCGATCCAGATCATTGCGGTGCTGATTTGGTTTTGGAACGTTTGATCTGCGGTGTGCCGATCACCGATGAGGACATTGCGCGCCTGTCTATTGGTGGTTTGGTCGCAACTCGGTCGGGTGCCGCCTAGCACGGAGGCTGCAATTTCATATGTTTCAGACAAAATAATACCCCCGAAGCCTGACGCTTCGAGGGTAACCCTGTCAGACTTGGTCCTCTTTTATAGAGGGCGTCTGATAGTGCCGCCCGATTGGTCCGGGCGTGCGACCGTTTTATGCGTGTTTGAGCGATGCCTTATTTTGGCAGCGGGCCGACCATCATAATCATCTGACGGCCTTCCATTTTTGGCATGCTTTCAACGCGGCCAATTTCTTTCACGTCAACGGCAACGCGTTCCAAAAGCTGACGCCCCAAATCTTGATGCGCCATTTCACGACCACGAAAACGCAAGGTGACTTTAACTTTGTCGCCTGTACCCAAGAATTTCAAAACATTGCGCATTTTGACTTGGTAGTCATGCACATCTGTCCCTGGACGGAATTTGACTTCCTTGATTTCGATAATCTTTTGGTTTTTGCGTGCTTCAGATTCACGTTTTTGCTGTTCGTATTTGAACTTGCCAAAATCCATGATCTTACACACGGGCGGCGCCGCGTTTGGAGAAATTTCCACGAGGTCGAGCCCTGCTTGGGCTGCGAGATCCATCGCACGCGCAGGCGTGACGACTCCGACATTTTCACCCTCTGCACCGATCAGGCGAACCTCTGGGCAACGAATAGCTTCGTTCGTCCGAGGTCCGGTATCGCGTTGGGGCGGGGCATTGTGAGGTCTGCGGGCTATGATAAGCTCCTATAAGCTGTTGATGATATCTGTGCGAAAAGTAAGTCTTTTGGGCGGCGCTTACAACCTCAATTTCGGCAATGATGCGCTTGTTTCCCTTTATGGGGACTTTTGCGCCTTTTGACACCCTTTTCTTTGAACATACAGCATGTCATATGGCCTGTAATGAAAGAGTTAACCTGTTTTGGTAAGGATTAAGATATGACCAATCGTTTTGTGACTGCTGCTGTAGCAACTGGCCTGGCGTTCAGCTTGGCGGCTTGTAAAGAAGAAGAAAAAGCGGCTGAGGCAACATCAGCTGTTGTCGAATCTGTAGCGGAAACCACTGAAACAGCAGGCGATGCAGTTGCTGACGCAGCAGGCGCTGCACTTGACGCTGCAAAAGATATGGCAGCAGATGCGACAGCTGTGGTCGAAGGCGCTGTAGAAGGTGCGACAGAGATGGCAAGCGACGCAGCTGATGCGGTCGCTGATACTGCGACTGACGTTGTTGATGGCGCTACCGAAATGGCGACAAAAGGGGCCGACATGGCAACAGAAGCGGCGACTGATGTTGTTGAAGGCGCGACAGACATGGCAACCGATGCGGCTGATATGGCAACCGACGCAGCGACGGATGTTGTCGAGGGCGCGACAGACATGACGTCTGACGCAACTAACATGGCCACAGATGCAGCGACAGACGTCGTTGAAGGCACTACAGGCATGGCAACGGATGCGACAGACATGGCGACGGATGCGACAGACATGGCATCCGATACAGCTGAGGCGACAACAGAAATGGCCACTGAAGCGACAGCGGAAATGGCTGCGGATGCAACAGACGCCACCGCTGGCGTGACTGAATTCGACGCAGAAGCTGCAAGCGAAGCATTGCAAGTTGAAGGCTTTGATCTTGAGACCGCCCAAGGCTACATCGCCTTGGCGCCAATCGGTGACGAAGCAAAAGCAACTGTAAATACAGCCCTTGAGCAAGCGCAGAACAACCCAATTTTGTTGAATGCTGTTTTGGAAAAAGCACGTACGCTTCTCGGTCTCTAAGCCTTTGCGATAAAACGATTTTAAATCCGTGCAGGGCAATCCCGCGCGGATTTTTTTTATGAGGATATGTCCCTAAAATATCTTAAGCGGACATGTCCGTTCAAAGAAAAACCCCGCCCGTTAGGGCAGGGTTCTTTATGGATGAACAGGTTGAAATTTCTAGTCTACAAAGGCTTTTTCAACCACATATTCTTTCGGCTCAGAGTTGGCACCTTCGCGCAGGCCAAAGCCATCCAGAATGGCCATAATGTCTTTGTTGAATGCCAAGTTGCCACAAACCATGCCGCGATCTGTTTCAGGGTTCAGCGGTGGCACGCCCAAATCTTTGAACACTTTGCCTGAGGTCAGGTTGTCGGTGACGCGGCCCATGTGATGGAACTCTTCACGGGTTGTGGTCGGATAATACCGCAGCTTACCCGCTTCGATTTCCGACATCATCTCGTCGGATTTGATGTGCTCTACAAGCTTGCGCCCGTATTCCAACTCACCAACTTCGCGACAAGTGTGCATCAAAATGACTTCGTCGTATTTTTCATACACTTCTGGTTCGCGCATCAGTGATGCAAATGGCGCGACGCCTGTGCCTGTTGCGAACATCCACAAACGCTTTCCTGGCAAAATCGCGTCAGTGACCAGCGTGCCAACAGGTTTAGGGCGCAAAATAATTTCGTCGCCCACCTTGATGTGCTGCAAACGCGAGGTCAGCGGGCCATCAGGCACCTTGATCGAATAGAATTCAAGCTCTTCATCCCAAGAGGGGGAGGCGATTGAGTAAGCACGCAAAAGCGGTTTTTGCTTGCCTGTGGCCGGATCAGGATCGCCCATCAGTCCGATCATCACGAACTCACCAGAGCGAAAGCGCAAGGTCTGCGGACGCTCAACTTTGAACGAAAACAAACGGTCCGTCCAATGGGTCACTGCGGTCACTTTCGCCGCGTTTGGC
This sequence comes from Pacificibacter sp. AS14, assembly GCF_038899935.1. Lineage (NCBI taxonomy): Bacteria > Pseudomonadati > Pseudomonadota > Alphaproteobacteria > Rhodobacterales > Roseobacteraceae > Pacificibacter > Pacificibacter sp. AS14. The sequence goes on along the minus strand of NZ_JBBMQI010000013.1, from coordinate 77,460 downwards.
AAGGTTGGAACCGCTTTGGGTTTGTCTGTTACAGCTGTTTGGTCTGTCATTTGATCACTCAATGCCCATGTCTGTCGGGCCCTCTATAATAAGTTATGCCCATATAACTTTGATTTCTGTCCAAGGAAAGGCGTCATGACGCCACTGCCTTGACCGTCTCATTCGCTGGTTTTGGCAGCGGCACGTAGACGCGCTTGATAATCATGCGCTTGCCAATCTGCGCGGGCCAACCATTGATCTGCAGGTTGGCGGGCTGCCAAATCATCGGAAATGGACACTTCGTCAAAGCCAGAGCGGCGCGCCATGGCATATTGGTCTGCAATCACATGACCATTGGCACGCAAACGGCCTTTAAAGCCCGCAAGGCGCAACAATTTGGCCAAGGTGAACCCGCGCCCATCCGAAAAGGCAGGGAAATCAATGCGGATCGACGCGACGCCTGAGAATTGCGCCAAAGTTGACGGATCGGTGTCAGAGGGCAAATCAAGCCACTCACCAGTGAAATCTTCAGCCACAAAGCCGCTGTCTTGTACAATCACGCTCATGCTGCGTCTCCTTTTTTGGTGTCTGCCACGCTGTCCGTTTTGGGCAGCGGGCCGCGCACCATTTTGCCATCCACGAAGTGAATGCCACATTCAATTTTTTCCTGACCACGCCACCGTCCCGCACGGGGGTCTTCGCCGTCTTTCACCGGTGATGTGCAAGGCGCACAGCCAATCGACGGGTAGCCCTTGGCCACAAGCGGGTGACGGGGCAGGCGGTTGTTGATCATATAGTCTTTGACATCCTCAGGCGCCCAATGGGCCAAAGGATTGATTTTAATCCGTGTATTAAGCTCGTTCTCGAAAAAATCCAGTGCCGCGCGTGATCCCGCCTGAAAGCGTTTGCGGCCTGTGATCCACGCGTCATAGCCGTCCATCGCTTCCTGCAAAGGCACGGTTTTGCGCAAGTTACAGCAAGCATCTGTGTCGCGTTGATTGAGTGTCCCGTCGGGGTCAATCCTTGCCACAGCCGCAGGTTTGGGCTGAATGCGGCGCACATCACGTAAATCGAGTTTCTCGATCAGCTCCAGTTGGTAATCGATGGTCTCTTGGAACAACATTTGCGTGTCGATGAACACCACGGGCGTTGTGGGCTTGATCACCGAAATCATGTGCAACAGAACCACTGATTCAGCACCAAAGGAAGAGACCAAAGCAATTCGGCCCAACTCTGCGTCACGCAAAGCCAGTTCCAGCACGGATGTTGCGGAATGGTTTTTGTAGCGCGCATTCAAGCGCGCCACACGTTCATCCACCGTGCCGAATTCTTCCCTTAGCCGCGTGGCCTCATGCGGCATCAGCTTGGCCCTCTTTGGCCGGATACAGCGCCTCTTTGAACGGAGCCATGCCCAAACGACGGTAGGTCGCCAAGAATGTTTCATCGGCATCAAAACGCAGATCCAAATAGGCGTATATCAAACGTTCAATCGCAGGAATGATGTCGTCATAGGCGAAACCCGGTCCCGTGCGATCGCCAATCACTGTGGTCTCAGTGCCATCACCGCCAAGGGTGATTTGATAGTTTTCGACGCCAGCGCGATCCAAGCCCAAAATGCCGATGTGCCCCACATGGTGGTGGCCACAGGCGTTGATGCAGCCCGAAATTTTGATCTTCAGTTCGCCGATGTCTTGCTCAAGCTTCAACTCTTCAAAACGTGTGGCGATGCCTTGCGCGACAGGGATAGAGCGCGCCGTTGCCAACGCACAGTAATCCATGCCGGGGCAGGCGATGATATCAGAGATAAGGCCCACATTGGCCGTCGCCAGCTCATTGGCCTTTAAAACGGCATGCACAGCAGGCAGGTTCGATTTGTGCACATGCGGCAAGATCACATTTTGCTCGTGCGAGATGCGCAATTCATCGTGCGCATAGTCGCGTGCCAGCTGCGCCAAAGACCGCATTTGGTCCGCTGATGCATCACCAGGTGTTGCCCCCGGTTTCTTCAACGACACAGTGACAATCGCGTAATCAGCGTTCTTGTGGTCTGCCAAGTTGGTGTCAGCCCATGACCGGAAAACAGGATCGTTTTCATAGGCACGGGTGTAGGCATCCACAGGTTTGTTCGCAAAAATTGGAGAAACAAAGAATTCTTCGATCTGAGCGAGCATCTCCATATCAATGCCGCCGAAAGTTGGCTTGATTTGCGCAAAACGTTCTTCGACACGGGCACGAATGTCTTCCAAACCGTGCTCGTGAACTGTGATTTTGATCCGCGCTTTGTATTTGTTGTCGCGACGCCCCAAAAGGTTCCAAACGGACACTGTCGCCTCGATGTAGGGCAGCAGATCGTTGAGGGGCACAAAGTCGGACAAGGTTTTGCCAACCATCGGCGTGCGGCCCAAGCCGCCGCCTACGATCACTTCAGCACCTTTGACGCCGTTTTGTTCTTTCAAAACGATGCCAATGTCATGGGCCCGCACGACAGCACGGTCATGCGCGGCACCTGTCACGGCAACCTTGAACTTGCGTGGCAAGAACTGGAACTCTGGGTGGTCCGTGGACCATTGGCGAATAAGCTCAGCCACGGGACGCGGATCAAAGGCTTCATCAGCAGCCGCCCCAGCAAAGTGGTCAGCGGTCACGTTACGAATGGTGTTGCCCGAGGTCTGAATGGCGTGCATTTCAACATCGGCCAGCGCTTCAAGAATGGCCGGCACATCTGGCAATTTTGGCCAGTTGTATTGAATGTTTTGACGCGTGGTGAAGTGGCCGTAACCCTTGTCGAACTTTTCCGCAATCATCGCCAGCTGATCCATTTGATCAGGATTCAACGTGCCATAAGGGATAGCAACGCGCAGCATGTAGGCGTGCAACTGCAAGTACAATCCATTCATCAAGCGCAAAGGGCGGAATTCTTCTTCGGTCAAAGAGCCATCAATGCGGCGCGCCACTTGGCCAGTGAACTGTGCCACGCGTTCGCGTACGAAAGCTTCGTCAAAATCATTGTAGGAATACATGTTTAAAGCTCCGCCTGTTTGCCGTGATTGTGGTTGGAAGGTCCGGTGCGACGGAAATCTTCACGAAAATGCGTTGGTTCTGGACCGTTCTCGCCTGCAACCGCATCAACAAGATATGCGCCAACGGCAAAACCGTCTTTGGCAGCAAAGGCAAGGCGCTCTTCTGCGTTGTCTTGCGTGTCAAACAATGCAGCATCGCTTAAAGCGCGCACCCAAGTGCCAGTTTCAGACAAATAGATAACGTCCCCTTCAAGAAGGGCGTTTGCGGTGACAATCTTGGGCGTAAAAGGGCGGGCCATGTGCGATCCAGACTTGTGTAATTTCTCTTCTTATTTAGAACATTGTCCTATGAAACTGCTATAGGGTCTGAGGAATAAGGATGTTTGTTCCATTCCACGGGCTGCACAGGGTGCTGGTTCCACAAATAAGGAGAAAACCGAAATGGCAGTCCAATTGGATGCAATGGATCGGAAAATTTTGGGCGAGTTGCAGGTCGACGCAAGCCAATCTTTGGACGAAATCGCTCGAAAAGTGGGGTCTTCTAAGACGCCAGTGTGGAATCGCATCCGTAAAATGCGCGAAAACGGCGTCATTGGTCAGCAGACGGTCATCCTTGACCCTGAGGCACTTGGGCTTGAGGCGTGCTTCTTTGTTTTGGTGAAAACCAACGCGCACGAGGCGGATTGGCAGGAAAAATTCCTGCAGGTGCTTAAACGTCGCCCCGAAGTTTTGGAGGCGCACCGTTTGGCCGGCGAAATTGACTATATTCTCAAGGTGCGTGTTTCAAACGCCAAGGCCTATGACGCGTTTTATCAGGCTCTGATCAAAGAAGTGAACATTTACAACGTCACCGCATTGCTTTCGATGGAACAAATCAAATCGACCACCGAATTGCCGCTTTAGGCAAGGGGCCGAGATGCGTGGCATTCAGGAGTTTCCAGCCTTGGCGAACATCCCAGCATCGCGTGCCGCCATGCGCAGGGCGTTGGATTTGTTGACCGTTTCCTCGAATTCAAGCTGTGGGTCACTGTCATAGACAACACCACCGCCCGCTTGGATGTACAGCTTCTTGTCTTTCAACACGCCAGTGCGCAGCGCGATACAGATGTCCATATCGCCGCCAGATGAGAAATACCCAACACCGCCGCCATAGACGCCGCGTTTTTCAGGCTCAAGCTCGTCGATGATTTCCATTGCGCGCACTTTTGGCGCCCCAGAAACGGTGCCCGCAGGTAATCCTGCTAGCAAAGCTGACAACGCATCGTGATCGTCAGACAGTTCGCCCACGACGTTTGACACGATGTGCATCACGTGGCTGTAGCGTTCGATGGTGAACTCTTCGGTGGGATGGACGGTGCCGATCTTTGACACCTTGCCGGTATCATTACGGCCCAAGTCTAGCAGCATCAAATGCTCTGCCAGTTCCTTTTTATCCGCGAGTAAATCAAGCTCAAGCGCTGTATCTTCCGCAGGCGTGGCGCCGCGTTTGCGGGTGCCCGCGATGGGGCGAATGGTCACTGTACCTTCTTTAACCTGCACCAAAATCTCAGGCGATGCGCCGATGATTTGAAAGCCGCCAAAGTTGAAAAAGAACATATAGGGCGACGGATTGGTGCGGCGCAAAGAACGATAAAGCGCGAATGGGGGCAGCGGGAAGTCTTGGGTCCAACGCTGCGAAGGGACAACCTGAAAGATGTCACCCGCTTTTATGTAGTCTTTCGCCTTATCAACGGCTTGCTTATAGCCTTCATGGGTGAAGTTCGACACGGCCTCAGGGGCTTCAAAGCTTTCACCTAAATCGTGCGAGGTGCCTTCTGGCGCACGTTCCAAATCGCGCAGCGCATCCATGACGCGCTCTGCCGCTTGGGCGTATGCTGCGCGGGACGACTGGCCGGATTTCACCCAAGCAGGCGAGACCACGGTGACTTCGCCTTTGACGCCATCAAGCACCGCCACAACAGTGGGGCGCATCATCAGCGCATCTGGGGTGCCGATGGGATCAGGGTTCACATTGGGCAGGTGTTCGACATGACGGATCATGTCGTAGCCAAGATAGCCAAACAGCCCCGCAGAAGGGGACGGCAGTTCAGCTGGCAGATCGATTTTGCTTTCCGCGATCAAGGCCCGCAAAGACGTCAATGGATCAGCTGTCTCAGGCGTAAAGGCAGTGGAATCAAAGCGCGCATCGCGGTTGATCTGCGCTGTCGTGCCATCACATTTCCAAACCAGATCGGGTTTCATACCGATGATGGAATGACGACCACGCACTTCGCCACCGGTCACTGATTCTAGGATAAAACTATCCGCACGCGCGCCCGCCAGTTTGAGCATGATTGACACAGGCGTGTCCAAATCGGCAGCCACTTTGGCGTAGACCACTTGGTTTTCACCCGCCGCGTAAGCGGCATCAAAGGCGTCAAACGAGGGGATGATTTTTGCCATTTGGTATGACCTTTTATTTTGTTTTTAGTGTCTTACGGCAGCTGGATGTGAACCGCATCAACCGCTGTTTGGTTGATGGAGATCCCTTCACGTGTGCGAAGCGCACTTGAGAAGGCCGCGATCACGTCTTGTGCAGCGCCTTGCGCAGCCGAGGCGATGTAGCTGTCAGCGATGGCAGTGTTGTCAGCGGTGTTCTCAGGCGGCAAGACCGCATCAATCATTGCGATTACAACGCGTCCGTCGCCTTCGATCAATGTTGTGGCTCCCGCGGCCAGACCTGGCGCGAACACCACGTCGATAAAGCCTTCGGGCATTGTTGAGATGAAGTCTTGGCGCGTGATGGCCTCAAACGTTTCAATCGGCAGGCCTAGGTCGGCAAGCGGCGTGCCCGAGGCGACTTTGCTTTCCAGATCTTGCGCACGCACCAACATTTGACGAGCCGTTTCGGCAACTTCCCAATCGGCTGCGACTTGATCACGCACGTCCTCAAGCGGGCTGAGCGTGGCTGGGGTCACAGAATCGAGGCGCATGGCAAAGATACCGCCGTCTGACAGTTCAACGATTTCAGGGAAATCGCCCACTTGGGCGGCTCTGACAGCTGTGACAAAAGCAGAATAGGACGCGATGCCGTCTTCTGATGCCGTGGTCCAACCCAGTTCGCCTTGCTCCATGCGGGTTTCAGAGGCGACTTCTTCAAGGGTCGCACCTGAGGCCAAAAGGTCATCAAGGTCTTCGATCATGTCGGAAATATCGCGGCGCGCGGCGTCGGCGGCCATCTCGACCGACAGGTCTGCGCGGGCATCTTCAAAGGATATCTCAGAAGCTTCCAAGATGCCGTTCACTCGGAAAATTGCAGGGCCGATATCGGTATTGATCACATCAGAGACGCCAGAGACATCAAGTGCGAAGACAGCGTCACCTGCAGCCCCAAGGTCGCTCAGCGCAACATCACCCATGTCTGCATCGACGATGTCCAAGCCGCGCGAGGCGATTTCGTCTTCATATGTGGTCTCGCCAGCTGTCAAGCGCGCTGAGGCAGCAGTCGCTTCCTCAAGGGTGCCAAAGACCAGACGTTCGACCAAGCGACGCTCGGCTTGCACGAATTGACCAATGTTGTCGTCGTACAGTTGACGCAGGCTGGCTTCATCCAGCTCAACCTCGTCGCTGATCATAGCTGGTGTGAGCCAGACATAAGTCACATTGCGTGTTTCGGGCGCTGTATAGGCGTCGGGCGTGGCCTCATATTGGGCGTTAATGTCTGCCTCTGTTGGCACAGGCACGCCGGTCGACAGGGCCTCATCGCCCATGGTCGCGACTGAAATTGTGCGACGTTCGCCAATCCATTCGACAACAACATCGCCGTAAATGTCTGGCATGGTCACGCCTGTGGTCAAAGCGCCTTGCAGCAAGGTCCGTGCCAAATCTTCGCGCAGCCCCTCTTCGAATGACGATGGGTTTTCACCAATACGGCTCAAGGACGCTTTGTAAGTGTCGGCGTCAAAGGTGCCGTCCAAGCCTTGAAACGCTGGGATGGACAAAAGCTGTGTGCGCACAGCAGCGTCGCCAACTGACAGGCCAAGGCGCGCCGTTTCGCCGTCAAGCGCCGCTTGGTTGAACAATTGGTTCAAAACGCGGGCAGGGATGCCAATTTGCTCAGCTTGTGCAATCGACATCTGCTGACCGATTTGCTGCTCAAAGCGGCTGATCTCGCCAGACAACGCGTTGGCGTAGGTGTTCACATCGATATCTTTATCTCCGACAGAACCTACATTGCTGACCGAGCCGCCAAAGTTGGCCGTACCAAATCCGCCAAGACCTACGACCAAAAGACCGAGGATACCCCAGACAACCATTTTCTTGCCTGCACCGTTTTTGCTCGCCATGTCGATCTGTCTCCCATCAAACTGCGAAATGTCTAGGAGGTTCGGCGGCTGCTCGCAAGGCAGATCGGGACACTTTAGGGCTCAATTTGTGCCAGACGTTCAAAAAGCTGCGAGATTTGCGTTAGATCGGCATTGGCAAAGGCGATACGCAGGTGTTTCTCGCCGTCCTTATGTCCCTTTGGCATAAACATCGTGCCGGGTAAGACCAAGAAAGATGCGTTTTTGACCAACCAAGGGGCAAGCTGTGACGACGGCATATCGAAAGGGTGTTCGACATAGGCAAAATACGCGCCGCATCCACGCAAACGCCAGCCTTTGTCTGACATTGCTTTGAAGCCGTCTTCAATAGCTGCACGCCGCGCGAGAATTTCAGCGCGTTCAGCAGCAACCCAATCGGACAGATTTTGCATTGCCCAAAGGGCTGTTTTTTGCGCCAATTGATTGGGGCAAATGGTGACTGTGTCTAAATATTTTTCAACCTGCACCAGCCGCGCAGGGTTGGCGACAATCGCGCCTACGCGGTGCCCCATCATGCGGTAGACCTTAGAAAAGGAATAGAGTTGTACAACGGTGTCGCGCCAATCGGATTGTTGGAACAGATAATGCGGTACGCCGTCACGCGCGTCAAAATCACGATAGGTTTCATCGATGACCAAAGCGATCCGACGGGCCTTGGCAAGCGCGTAAAACTGCGTGATCAGCTCGGCTGGGTATTCGACGCCGCTAGGATTGTTGGGGCTGACCAAAACGATGGCGCGGGTGCGCGGGGTGATCAGTTTTGCTGCAGATTCCAAATCGGGCAGTAAATCTGGTCCTGTCATCAAGGGGGCGACTGAAACGCCATTCATATCGGCCCACATTTTGTGATTGAAATACCAAGGCGTGGGCAAAATGATCTCGTCGCCTGCCGCGCACAGCGTCGACATCACAGCTGTAAACGCTTGGTTGCAGCCTGATGTGATGGCCACGTCATCAGCTGTGATTTGGCCGTGATATTTATCGCTCCACTGCATGGCAATTTCACTGCGCAATTCTGGCAAGCCCAAAACGGGGCCGTAGTGATGCGCTGTATCGTCCTCGACAGCGATCCGCGCCATTTCACGACGCAACGCAAGGGGCGGGGCCTGTGTGGGTGCCGCCTGCGACAGGTTGATCAAGGGCTTGTCTGCGGGGAACAAGACGCCCTCTAGCCAACCCGCGGCTTCCATAATCGGCGGCGCCATCGTGTTTTGCATGAGAGCGGATAGTGGCAGAGGCAAGGAGGATGACATAGCTTGTCCTTTGACGGCGTGTCTTTAGGGGGGCGATTGCACTAGCCAACAGCTAATGCTCTAAAAGTGGATTTTCAATTGCTCCAATGTAGATCAAACTACCGCAGTGTTCGCAATTTAATTCACGCTCATTTTCGCAGCAATTGCAAACGGATGCGGCGTAAATTTGATCGCATGATCAATTTGAATGTTTCGAGGCGTAGTTGATAGCATGACGTTAACTTTTCGGAGGCTTATTTGAGTGATGATCAATATGTTGCCGGCACGTGTTTTGAGGCGGCGACCAATTAAAATTTTTTATCGAGCTTAATGAGGTCCATGATGCTTACAATTCAATTGATCGAGAAACTAGAATTCGCGCTGGCTTACGCAAAAGCCCATGAATTTACCTTGATGGAGGCTCTCTTAGATGAGGTCCGCGATGGGTCATATGATATCACGCCGCGACAAAGTGCGTTTCTTATTCGAACGGCCTGTGCGGCTGTGGAGCATGTCGCCAGCGCTTTTGATCCATTGTCGAGCGCAGAGACTGCATTGGCCGCAATCGCGAGGGCAAAAGGCGCTGGCCAGTTTGACAACGCTGGCCTGAGTGCTGCTTAACCTGAACTGAGTATCTCAGCCTCTATAATGGGCGCTGCTCAAAGTCGCGTGATTTTAAAACGCCCTTGAGGGGCGTTCTAAATTTTGTGACGCTTAGGTCTAAATTAGTTAGGTCTAAATTAGTCTTTACCGCGGTAGGGCTGAACATATTGCAGCGCCATATCCCACGGGAAAAAGATCCAAGTGTCTTGCGAGACTTCAGTGATGAACGTGTCCACCTGAGGCCGACCTTGGGGTTTGGCATAGACAGTCGCAAAATGCGCATTCGGATACAGCTCGCGGACCAATTCAAGGGTCTTGCCGCTGTCCACAAGGTCATCAATGACCAAAATACCCGTGCCATCGCCCATCATGTCGCTATCCGGTGCCTTCAGAATCTGGGCCGAGCCCTGGGATTGGTGGTCATACGATTTGACCGAAATCGTATCGACTGTGCGAATGTCCAACTCGCGCGCAATGATCATCGCTGGAGCCATACCCCCACGGGTGATGGCGACAACAGCGCGCCATGCGCCACCGTCTGGACCTTTACCATCCAAGCGCCATGCCAAAGCGCGGCTGTCGCGGTGAATTTGATCCCAAGAGATGTGGAATCCTTTTTCGTGGGGCAGGCGGTCTGTCATAGGTCAATCTTTCGCTTCGCGCCGCTAACCTGCGGCAATCTTGAGTCCAAAGAGGGCAATCATGCCACCAAGTACGCGGTCGGTCCAGAGCTTGGCCCGTGCATAAAGGTCTCGTGCCTTTTTGCGCGAAAACACCGCAGCTACAAACAGATACCACATAGTTTCGTTAATAAAGACCAAAAATAGCAACGCTGCCAGCGTGAAAACGGATGTTTCAGGTGGAATAAGCCCAGCAAAGACAGCACCAAAGAAAATAGCGGGCTTTGGATTGGCCAATTGCGTCAAAAGCCCCAATCGTACGGCGCTGGCGATGGTGCGCGGTGCGGCGATATCGGTGACTGTAAGGCTGGCAGTGGGCAGTGGGTCTTTCGCGTGCAAGATCGTCTTGATCCCCACCCAAGTTAGAAACAAACCGCCTGCGATTTTAAAGCCCAAATAAGCTGTGGGCAGAAGCTCGAAAATCAACGCCAATCCGAACAGGGCCGCTAAGGCCCAAATGATGGCCCCCAATCCGAAAGCGGCAGCCAAACCTGCGGCGGGGCGAAACCCTTCCGAGGCAGCTGTGCGCACAGACACGACAAAAGAGGGCCCAGGCGAAATCGCTGCCACCAAATGCAATGCTAGGATTGAAAGGAAAATTGTGAGCGACACGGCGCACTCCGATTTTGGGCTGTTGTTTGGGGGTTCGAGCTTTGGGGGGCAATGAAAACGAGGGCACAAGGCCCCCGTTTCGCTCTATATAGTCGGCTAGGGTCTAGCCCTTGGTGATGTCAGGCGCGTCGACGGCTTTCATGCCCACAACGTGGTAGCCTGCATCAACGTGATGTGTTTCGCCTGTGACGCCTGATCCCAAGTCGGACAAGAGGTACAAAGCAGATCCGCCCACATCATCGATGGTCACATTGCGACGCAGCGGTGAATTGTATTCGTTCCATTTCATAATGTAGCGGAAATCGCCAATGCCAGAGGCCGCGAGCGTTTTGATCGGACCCGCAGAAATGGAATTGACACGAATGCCGTCTTTGCCCAAATCTTCGGCCAAGTAGCGCACGGAAGCTTCCAAAGCGGCTTTGGCAACACCCATCACATTGTAATGCGGCATCACGCGTTCTGCACCATAATAGGTCATGGTCAGCATAGAGCCGCCATCTGTCATCAACTTCGCAGCGCGCTGAGCAACAGCCGTGAAGGAATAGACAGAGATATCCATGGTCAGATTGAAGTTGTCGCGGGTGGTGTCAACGTAACGCCCACGCAATTCGCCTTTGTCTGAAAAACCGATGGCGTGCACGACAAAGTCGATTTTGCCCCATTTTTCTTCGATCTGCGCAAAAAGTGCATCCACTGAGGCGCCGTCAGACACATCACAAGGGACGACAAAATCAGAGCCAAGTTTTTCGGCCAGCGGATCAACACGTTTTTTGAGTTGTTCCCCTTGGTATGAAAAACACAATTCAGCGCCATGTTCTGCCAGTGCTTTGGCAATGCCCCAAGCGATTGATTTATCATTGGCGAGGCCCATAATCAGACCACGTTTTCCGTCCATAAGTTTTGTCATGGTCGGTTCTCCCACCTATATGCTGCGTTGGGTATAGGCTTTATGCGGTTTGGCCTGCGCTATCAAGCCTGTGGTTTTGTCACATCACTGACATATATATGTGCGTTTAAGTATGTTCTATTTCTTCCGGCCTTGATCGATCCCCTTGTTGGGGCAGGGGCGACACGGTATTTCATACGTGTAATGCAAAGGAGATCAGCGCATGGATGTCAAACGCAGTGGTATTTTCAAAGGCGATAACCCGTTCGATATCGCGCGTGCTTGGCTTGATGAGGCCACCGTCACTGAAGTGAACGACCCCAATGCTATCGCTTTGTCGACAGTGGATGCAGATGGCATGCCCAACGCACGTATGGTTCTTCTCAAATCGATTGAAGCAGACGCTTTTGTGTTTTTCACAAATTATGAAAGCGCCAAGGCCAATGAAGTTGAAGCAGCTGGAAAAGCAGCCTTTGTGATGCATTGGAAGAGCTTACAACGTCAAATTCGGGTGCGCGGAACGATTGTGCGTGAAAGTGACGAGGCCTCTGACACCTACTATAAATCGCGCGCCCTTGGCAGTCGTATTGGTGCTTGGGCTTCCGCACAATCGCGCCCCTTGTCATCGAAAGGGTCCTTAATGGAAGCTGTCGCTAAAGAAGGCTTGAAACATGGCCCAAACCCCAAGCGACCACCGTTTTGGGGTGGCTACCGTATCCTGCCAGTTGAAATTGAATTTTGGGCGGCTGGCGACTTTCGTTTGCATGATCGATTCCGCTGGACGCGGGCGTCACAAGGCGCACCTTGGTCAATTTCGAGGCTGAACCCTTAAGTTGACGTAAGGTAATGCGCCTGTTTGCATAAAAAGACAGGTCGTTCCCACCTTGATCCTCAGCGCAGTTTGCCGCACGTTATCGATGGGATGAGGGGCTAGTGCCCCAAGTATTTGAAGAGCGCTTGTTGCGCCTTCAAAAGAGATGGGAAATATGAGCGACAACAATTTAGAGAAAACGGTTGCCGGACAGGTTAAATGGTTCGACCCCGCAAGAGGTTTTGGTTTCGTCGTTTCAGATGAAGGCGGACCGGACATTCTGTTACATGCCAATGTCCTTCGGGTGTTTGGCCAAAGCACCGTGGCAGATGCCGCCAATATACGGCTGACAGTGCAAGAGACAGATCGGGGCATTCAAGCGATTGAGGTTCTGTCGATCGAGCCCCCTTTGGCGCCCTTAGGGCCGTCTCTGGAAGATCTTGAACATCTGGAAGACGCAGACCTGAACGTGCCGCTTGAGCCTGCAAGGGTCAAATGGTTCGACAAAGGAAAAGGATTCGGTTTTGCCAACGTCTTTGGCAAATCGGATGACATCTTTGTCCATGTCGAAGTCTTGCGCCTCTCAGGTCTGGCCGATCTTATGCCCGGCGAAGCCGTGGCACTGCGTGTCATAGATGGACGTAGAGGACGCATGGCAGCGCAAGTTATAGCTTGGGATGTGGCCGCACGTGATGACGATAATGGGGCAGGCTACACTGACGAGGTCCCGCAGCAGTTACACGCCGATGCTGAATAGATTTGATAGACATAAAGGGGCTGCACGTTGTGCGGCCCTTCTTTTTGTACGGTCGGCGCGTAGCTGGCTCAAACACCACCGTGTGACGTTGACGTCTTTCAGGCCCGTGTCGGCTTGTATGTGTCTTGCTGTCTTGACCGTGACTGCGGCCAGTACAGAGCGGGCAGAGGCTCTGTCATGCCCCGACGATCAAGTTGTCATACAGACCCAAGGCGGCGGCTCACATGTGTTTTATGTCGAAGTGGCTGATGATGGGCCAGAACGGGCCCGTGGGCTGATGTTCGTTGAGGCGATGGATGAGGATGCAGGCATGCTTTTTGTCTATCCCGATCCGCGGCCTGTGAGCTTTTGGATGAAGAACACGTTGATTCCCCTCGATATGATTTTCACAGATGAGCGCGGCGTCATCGTCTCGATTCATGAAAATGCGATTCCTTATGATGAAACTGCAATTTTTGGGGGAGAGGCCATTTTTTCTGTTTTGGAGCTAAATGCCGGTGTTTCTAAGGCCAAAAGCATCGAAATTGGCGACGTGCTTTTGCACCCAGCTTACGATTTTTACACTTCTTTGCCCTGTGATGCGAAATAGGGGTTTTCATCCCTGAACAGGGCCCTTATAGAACCCTCAGTCGGGGCGTAGCGCAGCCTGGTAGCGCGACGGTTTTGGGTACCGTAGGCCGCAAGTTCGAATCTTGCCGTCCCGACCATTTACTAATTACACGATATGCAAAGCGCATTGGCCCATAGTGGTTCAAGGCGCTTTTTGCGTTTTGGGCCTCGGTCCACACCATATGCTGTGGTCATAGCTGGCGCCCTATCTCTGTGACCGTCAAAGAATCGTTACATTTCGAATCTTCGATTCGGCAAAAATCATTCAATTTAAGGTTGTGGGGGTCTGGTTTCGAGAACCGCAAAAAAATGGCTGGGTTTTGGGTGATAAATGCTCGTTTTTCCCGTAATTCTAGGAAATTCAGGGTCTTGCAGCGCCGCCCTCACCACATATGGCTACCACATGTAGTGTGTAGGTGGATTTTACAACATATGGTTGTTTTGACCCCAGCTATCCTTTTTTTATCCCATGCACTTATCCACAAGCATTCAGTCAATTGGTTAAGCGGTGTCGGCAAAGCTTTAGAAATAAAAGAGATTTGTATTAACGCAGGCAGTTACGAATCGGCGCGCCCTGTGGGTGAAATCCGTCAATAAGAAAGTGGTTACCCAAGTGATAATTTTGACGTTGACCGAACGGGGTATAACGCTGCACATTGTGTTAGTCGGTTGGTGAGGTACTACATTTAGTGGCTCAAAGGCGGTCAAGGACAAGAGGCGATCAGACGTATCTTTGAAACGATAATCTATACGGTGGGGTTCACGATCCGTGGCGCATTGAAATAGGTACAGTCAAAGATTTAGGCGTATTGGACGATACTCGGACATAATACCCAAAGGCTTGGGCCTTTGACTGGGTTTGCGATATCCGCATTTCCAGCGCGTGATCGCTTTGCCGATTTTCGCGATGTTTCCCTGATGCTTTTGGCCTGTGTGTTTCCAATCGACGGCAGATCGAGCTGCTATAGCTCTACGGTATCAAATTCAGGGCCAAAAGGCCCGATGCACACGCGCTCAAAAGGCGCTGGTGACGCGTAAAACAGTAAGTCGAACACGGGGTAGTTATTCATGAAAATCGAACGCAAATTCACCAAATCTGGATCTGACGCATATGCCGACATGGCATTTCAAAAGACGTCTTCGGAAATCCGAAACCCAGACGGTACCGTTGTGTTCAAACTTGATGATTGTGAAATCCCAGCCAGCTGGAGCCAAGTGGCCTCAGACGTTATTGCGCAAAAATACTTTCGCAAAGCGGGCGTGCCTGCAGCATTGAAGCGGATCAAAGAAAAAGGCGTGCCTTCGTTCTTGTGGAAATCTGCGCCCGATGAGGATGCCCTTGCGAAATTGCCAGAAAGCGCGCGCTTTGGTGGCGAAACCTCGGCCAAGCAGGTGTTCGACCGTTTGGCGGGCGCATGGACGTATTGGGGCTGGAAGGGCGGTTACTTCACGAGTGAAGACGACGCCAAGGCTTACTTCGACGAAATGCGTTACATGTTGGCAGGCCAAATGGCCGCGCCGAACTCTCCGCAGTGGTTCAACACAGGCCTGCACTGGGCTTACGGCATCGACGGGCCGGGCCAAGGCCACCACTATGTGGACCATGAGACTGGCGTTCTGACGCGCTCCACCTCTGCCTACGAGCACCCACAGCCACATGCCTGTTTCATTCAATCCGTGTCCGACGATCTGGTCGGCGATGGCGGCATTATGGATCTTTGGGTGCGTGAAGCGCGCTTGTTCAAATACGGCTCTGGCACTGGCACCAACTTTTCATCCCTGCGTGGCTCTGACGAGAAGCTCTCAGGCGGCGGCAAGTCCTCTGGCTTGATGGGGTTCCTGAAAATCGGTGACCGTGCGGCAGGGGCGATCAAATCAGGCGGCACAACGCGTCGGGCGGCCAAGATGGTCATCTGTGACATGGACCACCCCGATGTGGAAGAATTCATCAACTGGAAGGTCATCGAAGAGCAAAAAGTGGCGTCCATCGTTGCTGGCTCTAAAATGCACGAGCGTCAGTTGAACGAGATTTTCGACGCGATTGGAACATGGGATGGCGCCGAGGAAGACGCCTTTACCCCTGCGAAAAATCCTGCGTTGAAAGCGGCGATCAAAGACGCGAAGAAAGTTTTTATTCCAGAGACTTACGTCAAACGTGTTTTGGACTATGCCAAACAGGGCTACGCTAAAATCGAATTTCCGACATATGACACGGATTGGGATTCTGAGGCCTACGCGTCAGTGTCTGGTCAAAACTCGAACAACTCTGTGCGGGTCACGGATGCGTTCTTGAAAGCTGTCAAAGAAGACAGCGATTGGGAATTGATCCGCCGCACGGATGGTTCAATCGCCAAAACAGTGCGCGCACGGGACCTGTGGCAAGACGTCGGTCACGCGGCTTGGGCCTGTGCTGATCCGGGCATCCAGTTCCACGACACAGTCAACGCTTGGCACACTTGCCCGACCGACGGCGCGATCCGTGGATCAAACCCGTGTTCTGAGTACATGTTCTTGGATGACACGGCCTGTAACTTGGCCTCGATGAACCTTTTGACATTCCTTAAAAATGATCGGTTTGATGCGGAAAGCTACATGCACGCCACACGCCTGTGGACGCTGACGCTTGAGATTTCTGTGATGATGGCGCAGTTCCCATCCAAAGAGATCGCGCAGCGTTCCTATGATTTCCGCACGCTGGGTCTTGGCTATGCCAATATCGGCGGGTTGTTGATGAACATGGGCTATGGCTACGATTCATATGAAGGCCGCGCGCTCACTGGCGCTTTGACTGCGATCATGACCGGTGTATCTTATGCCACTTCGGCTGAGATTGCCGGCGAGCTTGGAGCCTTTGCGAAGTTCGAGAAAAACCGCGAGCACATGCTGCGGGTCATCCGCAATCACCGCACGGCGGCTTACGGAAAATCCACTGGTTATGAAGGTTTGGACATCAAGCCTGTGCCATTGGATCACGCCAATTGCCCCGACGCGTCTTTGATCGAGCTGGCCAAGATGTCTTGGGACGAGGCGCTTGAGCTTGGGGCCAAGAACGGCTTTCGCAACGCGCAGGTGTCAGTGATTGCGCCAACCGGCACCATCGGTTTGGTGATGGATTGTGACACCACAGGCATCGAGCCAGATTTCGCCTTGGTGAAATTCAAAAAGCTCGCTGGCGGTGGTTACTTTAAAATCATCAACCGGTCCGTGCCTGCCGCTTTGGCCAAACAAGGCTATGCGTCAAATGAGGTCGAAGAAATCGTGTCCTACGCGGTTGGGCATGGGTCCATCGGCAACGCGCCTGGTATCAACCACACGTCTTTGATTGGTCACGGGTTCGGCAAAGAGCAGATCAACAAAATCGAAGCCGCTTTGCCATCCGCTTTTGACATCCGGTTCGTGTTCAACCAATGGACCTTGGGCGAAGATTTCTGCACCGGTACGCTGGGTATTCCTGCGGCAAAACTCAATGATCCGTCTTTCGACTTGCTGCGCTCGCTTGGGTTTAGCAAGGCCGAGATCGACGCGGCCAATGACCATGTGTGCGGGACGATGACCTTGGAAGGCGCGCCGCATTTGAAACAAGAGCATTACAGCATCTTTGATTGTGCCAATGCCTGCGGTAAAAAAGGTAAGCGATATCTGTCGGTTAATAGCCATATCACCATGATGGCTGCCGCGCAGTCCTTTATCTCTGGCGCGATTTCCAAAACCATCAATATGGCCAATGACGGCACGATTGAAGACTGTCTTGCGGCTTATGAGCTGTCTTGGTCTTTGGGTATCAAAGCCAATGCGCTCTACCGTGATGGATCGAAACTGTCCCAGCCTTTGGCCGCCGCTTTGATTGAGGATGACGAGGAAGCCGAAGAAATTCTGGCCTCTGGATCTGTCCAAGAAAAAGCGGCTGTTTTGGCTGAAAAGATCATCGAAAAAGTGATCATCAAAGAAATCGCGCGTGGTCGTGAAAAATTGCCACAGCGTCGCAAAGGCTACACGCAGAAGGCCGTTGTTGGCGGACACAAAGTGTACCTGCGCACCGGTGAATACCAAGACGGCAACCTCGGTGAGATTTTCATCGATATGCACAAAGAAGGCGCTGGCTTCCGCGCGATGATGAACAATTTTGCCATCGCGATCTCTGTTGGTCTGCAATATGGCGTGCCGTTAGAAGAGTTCGTTGATGCCTTCACCTTCACCAAATTCGAGCCAGCTGGCATGGTGCAGGGCAACGACAGCATCAAAAACGCGACGTCGATTTTGGACTACATCTTCCGCGAATTGGCTGTGTCTTACTTGGATCGCACCGATTTGGCCCATGTGAAACCCGAAGGCCATGCCTTTGACGATCTGGGACGTGGCGAAGAAGAGGGTGTGTCCAACGTGCGCTCTCCATCTGAGAATGCCTCTGCAAAATCGATTGAGGTGCTCAAACAGATCTCCTCGACCGGTTACTTGCGCAAACGCATGCCACAAGAATTGGTCGTGCTGCAAGGCGGG
Organism: Pacificibacter sp. AS14; assembly: GCF_038899935.1. Classification (NCBI taxonomy): domain Bacteria; kingdom Pseudomonadati; phylum Pseudomonadota; class Alphaproteobacteria; order Rhodobacterales; family Roseobacteraceae; genus Pacificibacter; species Pacificibacter sp. AS14. The sequence continues at coordinate 59,431 of NZ_JBBMQI010000013.1, read as the reverse complement.
GCAGGGATTGCTGCGTTTGACAACTCCATTAATCCAAATGTGGCGCTCAGCACTTTGGTGCCAGAGGTGACAACATCGCCAGCTTCAAGCACCGCTATGTCTTCGGGCACAGTGAGTGCCACGTCGCTTGATCTGCGCTCTAAGGCGAAGATGCAGGGGTATGAAGGCGATCCATGTGGCGAATGCGGCAACTACACACTGGTGCGCAACGGCACCTGTATGAAATGCAATACGTGCGGCGGCACCTCGGGCTGTAGCTAAGGAATATGATGATGGAATTGGTTTTTGATATCGCTGGACAACACTGTGTTGCCGATCGTGTGCAAATGCGTGGCAACACCATCGAGGCAAATTTTGCCGCGGGTGTTGAGGCGACATTGGCAGATGCTTTTGCCGGCAGCCATACCGTTTCAATCATGGGATTTCCTGCGATGTCGGTGACCTATTCTGTCCAAGACTTTCAGTCCGACGGTATTGATGGCTGCACGGCTGTCTTTGCAGTGAACAGCAGCGCAGGACGCGTGCTGCACTGATATGAAATTCGCTGTGCCGTCTGTTGATGGCACAGCAAGGTGGGGGATTTTCGGACTTAATTGACCGCCCCCATCATAGGGTCACTTGCCCCCAGTTTCCGGAGCGGATGCGTTCGCTCCCGGCGTCGATCAGGCCACAGGCAAAAACACTATAGGGCAGTAATCAATGATGAGCCTGATCAGCGAACCTCAGGGGGGCCGAAAGGTCCCCCTTTTTTTGATTTTTTTTAAAGGGTGCCAGCTAGGCTCTGATGGCGCGCATTTTCTGGGGTGCGCTGGCCAGCAGCGATCTGGAAATTTCTGGTGCATTCTGTGCTTCGACAAGTTTGAGATTTATACAACCACGAAATTCGCCGAATGTGACGATGTCAAAGGTGACCAAATCGCCAACTTCAAGTGTCTCTGTTGCGCCAAGTGTTATATCTGTGGACGATGCATATGCTAATTTATCGCTGTCGTCGCACCACACGATGGCTTTGTTTTTTTCGGGATCATACCAAAGAATTAATCCATACATACACTGTGTTCCAATACGTTACGCAAAATACTGCACCAAGTTTCGCATACGCCAACGGTGCACAAAATGACCCAAAATGTATCTTGCCGCAACGACAGTTGACGCTGTTTGGCGTCAGTTTGGGCCATTGCGCATGTCATTCTTGATCTTTTCCAAAGTTGCCGTAAGGTGAATTTATTGGGAAAAGACTTTTTGACTATAGGTTAGTCGTACCCGCGTCAGTTGACGGCTCGGAAAGCGTTTTTAGCAGTGGAGGGCATATTATGCCTGACAAGACACATGACAAGCTGTCGAATGCATCAAGACAGCGTACTGATCCAATGCAGTTGCGCGCGATCTTTGGTTCAAATCTACGTGCCTTAAGCGCAGGTGCCCCATCCGTTGCAAGGTTGTGTCGAGATCTTGGAATCAACCGTACGCAATTTAACAGATATCTGGGTGGTGAGGCGTTTCCGCGACCTGATGTCTTGGATCACATTTGTCGTTTTTTTGGTGTTGATGCGCGGATCTTGCTTGAACCGATAAAAATGATATCGGATGAAACGAAGCAAGACTTCGGTCTGGTGCCGCTTGATCAAATTGGCAAAGATCGGTCTGACCAAGCGCGGGCAGTTCCCGCAATAGATTACGCGCGCATGCCGCTGGGAGCCTGTTTGCTTTATCGGCGCTCGTTTCTAAATAACGAGTTACTTTCTGTCAGTATGGCCTCAAGCGTGGTGCGATCTGATGGAAAAATGGTCCTGACTGTGATCATGCCGCGCGACTTAGCGCAGGCTTTGGGTCTTTCATTGAAGCTGAAAGATCGCCGCTGTATCGGCGAAATATATCAACATCCCACGGGTATTTCTTTTGCACTTCAAGATGCATCTTCGGGCATTTCGCATTTTGCATTCATGGAATACAGCTATTTGAGCAATTCAAACCTATATGCTGGCGAATGCCTCAGCACGATACGATTGGGGCGCCCTGGGCGGATCACAGATCTTATTTTGTTGGAACGCCTCACGCCAACACGTGCTGCGATGCTCGCTGCTCGGCATCAAACAGGCTACAAATGCATCACAGATATGAAGCCCGTCGTACAAGGATATTTTACGCAAACGGATGTCTAAGGCTTGGTCTTGTCTCTGCAAAAAGGCGCGCATCACATGTGTGGTGCGCGCCTTTTTAAAGCTTATAGTTTTGAGTGACTGCGTTATGTTACGCGTTGCCACCACGTCCAAGGGCTGCCACACCTGTGCGCGCGATCTCGATCAAACCCAAAGGCCGCATCAAATCGGCAAAAGCGTCGATTTTCTCAGAGGTGCCAGTCATTTCAAACACAAAGCTCGCCAAGGTGCTGTCAACAACATTGGCACGGAAAATTTCCGCCAAACGTAGTGCTTCGATCCGTTTGTCGCCGGTGCCGCTGACCTTGAACAAGGCCAGTTCGCGCTCAACTGACGCGCCCTCAACCGTCAAATCATGCACTTCATGCACGGGCACGATACGGCCCAATTGGGCTTTGATCTGGATGATCACATTTGGCGTGCCCGTCGTGACGATGGTTATGCGTGAGCGATGACCCTCTTGGTCCACTTCGGCCACGGTGAGGCTTTCGATATTGTATCCACGGCCGGAAAACAGACCGATCACACGCGCAAGAACACCGGGTTCGTTTTCGACCAAGACGGCCAATGTGTGTTTCTCAATGATCTCGCCATTGGGGTCACGCAAGTCGTAGGCGGAATGGCTTGTTGAGCCTTTTTTGATGTGAAGTGCAGACATGTGGTTTCTCCTTACACCAAAACCGCGCCGTCGGATTTGATGGCGTCCGCAGTGGACGCATCGCCGAGCAGCATTTCATTGTGGGGTTTGCCTGATGGAATCATCGGGAAACAATTTTCATGTTTCTCGACCAAACAATCCATAATCACCGGACCATCATATTTAATCATGTCCATCAACGCATCGTCCAAATCTTTGGGGTCAGACACGCGAATGCCTTTGGCGCCAAAGGCTTCGGCCAATTTTACGAAATCGGGCAGGCTTTCAGACCAAGAGCTGGAATAGCGTTCGCCGTGCAGCAGCTCTTGCCATTGGCGGACCATGCCCAGACGTTCGTTGTTCATGATGAACTGTTTAACAGGCAGGTTGTACTGCATCGCTGTGCCCATTTCTTGCATGTTCATCAACCATGACGCTTCGCCCGCCACGTTGACAACAAGGCTGTCAGGATGCGCCATTTGAACCCCAATGGAGGCGGGGAAGCCATAGCCCATCGTGCCCAAGCCACCGGATGTCATCCAGCGATTGGGGTCTTCAAAGTTCAAATATTGCGCGGCCCACATCTGGTGCTGACCCACTTCTGTGGTGATGTAGCGGTCCATGCCTTTGGTCAGCTCTTCAAGACGCTGCAACGCATGTTGCGGCTTAATGATCGAGCCGGTTTGGGTGTAAGACAGGCAACGTACGTCACGCCATTCGCCAATTTTTTTGGTCCACTTGCCGATGTTTTGTGTTTTGCGCCCGCGTGATTTCCACACTTTGAGCACGTCTTCCAAAACATGCGCCACATCGCCAAGGACGGGCAGATCGACTTGGATCACCTTGTTCAAAGACGAAGGATCAATATCAACGTGGATCTTTTTGGAATTCGGTGAAAACGCGTCCAAGCGGCCGGTGATGCGGTCATCAAAACGCGCGCCGATGTTGATCATCAAATCACAGCCGTGCATCGCCATGTTGGCTTCATAAAGCCCGTGCATACCCAGCATACCCAGCCAATGTTTGCCAGACGCAGGGTAGGAGCCAAGGCCCATCAGGGTGGATGTGATCGGAAAGCCCGTCGCGTCAACAAGTTCGCGCAGCAATTGAGAAGCCGCCGGACCAGAGTTGATCACGCCACCACCAGTGTAGAACACGGGGCGTTCGGCTTTCTCGATCATCGCAACCAAATCGTTGATGTCTTCGATAGGGGCTTTTTTCTTGGGTTGGTAATGGCTGACGCGGGCTTTGGCAGGGCTCACATAAGCGCCATCCGCGAATTGCACGTCTTTGGGCAGATCGATCAAAACCGGACCTGGGCGACCGGAGGTCGCAACATGAAACGCTTGGTGAATGGTGTCAGCCAAGGCATCCGTGTCCTTCACCAACCAGTTGTGTTTGGTGCAAGGACGGGTGATGCCAACGGTGTCGGCCTCTTGGAACCCGTCTGTGCCGATCATAAATGTAGGCACCTGACCCGAGAAAACAACCAACGGAATGGAGTCGAGCAAAGCGTCCGTCAAACCGGTCACAGCATTCGTGGCACCAGGACCAGAGGTCACCAGCGCGACTCCAACTTTGCCAGTGGAGCGTGCGTAGCCTTCGGCTGCGTGGATCGCAGCTTGTTCGTGGCGCACAAGCACGTGTTTGATGTCGTTTTGCTGAAAAATAGCATCGTAAATCGGAAGCACAGCGCCCCCGGGATAGCCAAAGATTGTGTCCACACCCTGATCTCTCAGGGCTTGAACTACCATTTCCGCTCCGGTCATTTGCCGTGTCATCGTATTCTCCGTATTCCGCGTCTTAACGTTGCATTCGTCATTCTAAGTGTCTGGCTTAGTCAGTGAAGTGTCTTGTCGGTGTGGGTTCTGGTCCGCGCCCCGTATTTTGCATGGGTCTAAGGCATCGCGGGTCCAGATTAAACCCAAAGATATCCCATAAAAAAACCCCCGAAATTCGGGGGCGCATGGGAACCTATATGGTCAACCGTTACCGGCCCATGCGCACACTTCCCACGACGACTAGAAGAAGATTGTTCATCTTACTCACTCCAAATTGACTTTAGGGGACATTAGGAGTCCTTTTCCAAGGCGTCAACCGCGAAATCCGCATAAAAGGCATCTTTTGGTGTGATTTTTTGAAACAATATTGCGCGAGGTGGTCTTTTTCGGGTATATTTGCAATTCTAGCAGTCCACGCGCGGCAAAAAATAGAAAAAACCATCTTGCCTCCTTTGGGACGTCGCGGGTGGTGTCGCACCATTCTAAACGGTCATTTCATATCTTTGTTTCATGGCTGTCACAGATAGGTCATGCACAACTGGCACATCGGGAGCGATGTTTGCGCAGGCGCGCAGACCTGTCTTGTCTAGCAAAAGAGATTGAGCCATGAAAAAGACCGATATTACAGACCTGTCTTGGGATGAATTTGACGAGCTGCGCGACCCGCGCGAGGACAACAATGGTTTTGATGCAGTTGTCGAGCGCGCCGTGTCGCGCCGCGGTTTCTTGGGCGGCGCTTTGGCGTTTGGCTCAGGTGCAGCCGTGTTCGGCACAGGGCTTTTCACCAGCACGACAGCAGCCAAAGCTGACGGCCACATGAAATTCGCCTTCAAGCCAATCGATATCGCAACAGACGACTTGGTGCATGTGCCAGAGGGCTACGAGACTAAGGTTCTCGTGCGTTGGGGCGATGCGTTGTGGTCCGAGGCCAAAGACGCATATTCCGCCAAAACCGGCGTATCTGTTGAGATGTCCGACAAAGTGTTTGGCGAAAACACAGACGGTATGGAGCTTTATGAAGTGGACGGCGCAACGCTGATCACTGTGAACTCTGAATACGTAAACCCGAAAATCAACTTGCCTACTGAGGCAGAGGGTACACCGCGCACTGCGGATGAAGTGAACTTGTTGAAAAACCTGCAAGGCGTGACTGTCATGGAAGTGGCAGACACCGGCCACGGTTTCGAAGTTGTCGTCGATTCCAAATACAACCGCCGCATCACCCATGAGACAGAGATGAAAATCGCCGGTCCATTGGCTGGGTCTGATTTTGTCAAAACCAACGCTGATCCTGAGGGCATGACTGTCAAAGGCACCATGAACAACTGTGGCGCGGGCAAAACGCTTTGGAACACTTACATGACCTGCGAAGAAAACTTCAACGGTTACTTCGGCGCAACAGGCGAGCACGCCTCAACACTGGGTGAATCGCGTTACGGTATCGGTGGTGAAGGCCGCTATGCTTACGAAAAATTCGATCCACGCTTTGATCTGACACAAGAACCTAACGAGCCTAACCGCCACGGTTTCGTCACTGAGATCAACCCAGCTGACCCAACATCCATGCCGATCAAACGCTCCGCTTTGGGTCGTTTCAAGCATGAGAACGCTGAAATGGTCCACGCATCCGACGGTCGCGTGGTTGTGTACATGGGCGATGATGAGCGCGGTGAATACCTGTACAAATACGTGTCCACAAACACATGGGCCGAGGGCACATCACCTGAAGGCATCATGGACGACGGTATGCTGTTTGCGGCGCGTTTCAACGATGACCAAACCGGTGAATGGCTGGCCTTGACACCAGACGCCACAGGCATGTCAGCCGACGAAATTTTGTGTTTCACCCGTATGGCAGCTTCTGCCGTGCAAGCGACAACCATGGATCGTCCTGAATGGGTTGCAGCCAACCCGTTGAAAGTCGAGGCCTACTGCGCTTTGACCAACAACAAAAACCGTGGCGTGAAACCAAACGCTGGTGGCGACGACACATCTGTGAACGCGGCCAACCCACGTGACACCAACAACTACGGTCAAATCGTGCGCTGGACACCGAGCGATGAAAACCACGCAGCCGACACGTTTACATGGGATCTCTATGTGATGGCAGGCAACCCTGACGTTTACGACAATGCCTATGCAGGGTCCGACAACATCAACTCTGGCAACATGTTCAACTCACCAGATGGCATGGCGTTCTCATCTGATGGGATGCTTTGGATCCAAACAGATGGTGATTACAAAAATGAAGGCGAATTTGCAGGCATGGGCAACAATCAGATGTTGATTGGTGATCCAGAAACCGGCGAAATCGCACGCTTTATGACTGTACCATATGGTGCAGAAGTCACAGGGCTTTGCTGGTCTGCTGATAAAAAGACTGGCTTTGTCGGCGTCCAGCATCCGGGCGGCACTTGGCCTGACATGGGCGAAGGCGACAAACCACGTTCATCCGTTGTGGCCTTCTGGCGCAAAGATGGCGCGACAATCGGTTAAGACAAAAGACCTTTTAAGTATGATAAGGGTGCGGCTTCTGCTGCACCCTTTTTCGTTAAGGGCGTGGCTGGAGCAGCGAGGTTTGGCAAACGGATAAGCCCGACTTGTTGGGGCTAGAAACGCCCAGAACCTTGCAAAACACCGTGTTCCATCGCGTAGCGCGTCAGGCCTGCGGTCGACGAAATACCCAGCTTGCGTTTGATGTTTTTGCGGTGCGTTTCAACCGTTCTGACTGAAATATCCAGCGCGCAAGCGACGTCTTTGTTGGATTTGCCTTGCGCCAGTTCCAACAGCACAGTTTGTTCGCGTTCCGTCAGCGGTTCGCGCCCGTCTTGGGTTTTAGGATCGATGGCCCGCCGCGCGCCGCTGCAAAGATAGGTTTTGCCCGCCATCACGGCATCGATTGCGTCTTTTAAATCTTCTGTCGGCACGTCTTTGAGCACATATCCAACAGCGCCATGATTGAGCGCCGCCGAGATATATTCAGGGCTTTCATGCATCGTAAGAATCAAGATCCGCGTGTCTGGGCGTTGTTCAAGCAAAATTTCCGTCGCGGTCAGCCCACCCATTTGCGGCATATTCAGATCAAGCAAGATCACATCAGGCGACAGGCTTTGCGCATGTTCTACAGCCTCGACGCCATTGGTCAAAGTGCCAACAACTTCAATGTCATCAAAGGTTTCCAGCAAAGCACAGATGCCTTCGGCCACCATCGGATGGTCGTCCACGATCAACACACGGGTGGGGTTCTTATCTGTCATTTTGATCCCCTTTAGAGACGGCTTTGGACTTAACAGCGGCTTTGCGCTGCACTGGCTTGGCTGGGGGCAAGATATGCTTGAGTGGCACCGTGGCGTCAATCAATGTTCCGGGCGATAGATCGGTGATGGTTAAGGTGCCGTCCAGCTGTTCCATGCGCTCTTGCATATTGCGCAAGCCTATGCCGCGACCTTTTTTTCCATTTGAGATGTCAATCCCGCGCCCGTTATCGCGCACGATCATCGTCGCACCCGTTCGGTGACCGCGCACACTGATATGCACTTCGGTGGCACCCGAATGGCGTTCGATATTGGTGAGGGCTTCTTGGGCGATGCGGAACAGCGCGGTTTTGGCCTCTTCATCAAGACGGTTGCGAAACACTACGGTTTCCAATGAGGTCGCGATGCCCGTGCGAGCTTTGAATTCTTCGGCCACAGAGGTCAGCGCCGATCCAAGACCCAAATCATCCAGTACACCTGGGCGCAGGTCGCGCGAAATGCGGCGGACCTCAGAAATGGCTCCGCCCAGCATGTCGACGCTTTTCTCCATGCTTTCTTTGACGCGCGCATCGCCTTTTTGCAAACGCCGCCACGCCAAATCCATGGCAAAACGCGCACCGATCAAAATCTGCGAAATCCCGTCGTGCAGTTCACGGGCCACACGAATGCGTTCTTCTTCTTGGGTGTCGAAAATACGCTGGGTCAGTTCTTTGAGCTTGGCATCGGCCAACCTGCGTTCGCGCACGGTGATGAAAATGCCGGATAAAAACACCAGCAAAACGGCCGTCAAAGCAATAGCGCCAATATATAGAAATGTCTTCTTAACGCGCTGTTCGACTTCGGCGCGGGCGGCAGCCACGGAATCGAGCACATCATCGACGAAGACACCTGTACCAATCGCCCATTGCCAATCTTGCAACCCGATCACATAGGCCATCATTTGCGCCTCTTTGCCTGTAGATGGTTTGGTGAACATATAGGAATGATGGCCGCCACCATTTTTTGCGAGATCAATCAATCGATCGACAATGGGAGTGCCTTGGCTGTCTGTGAGACCTTTCCAGTTTCGCGTGATGAGATTGGTTTGACGCGGTGCCACAAGGTTCGTGCCATCGTAATCGAAGACAAAGAAGTATCCTTCGCGCCCAAATGTCATCGCTGACAAGATTTGCGTCACCTTCAGCTTGGCGTTTGCGTCATGCGGGCCTGCGGGATTGTATTCTGCCGTGATCGAGGTGCGCGCCAGTTGCAGATAGTTTTGCAATTCCTCTTGCTTGGCTGACACCAGTTGGCTTTCCAACTCAGATATTTCGCGCTCTGCCATTTGACGGGCTTGAAAAGCGACAAGCAATGAAATGGCCCCGACCGCAAGCAAAAGCGGGATCGTTGCCAGCAAAAATAGCTTTTGCGCATAGCTTAATGGCAGCAGCGATGTCAGTCGTTTGAGCATGTGTGGGGCCTTGTGAAGTCGAATCGCAGAATAGGCACCAACGCTTTGGCGTCAATCCATGCGCGGATTTGTTTGTTTGTGTCACAAAATATAAGCAATTGGTCAAAAAAAGTCGTCAAAACTGGCAAGTCTACGTAGACTTGGGTATTTATCCAATTGTTAAGGATCGTTATCGTTTTTTGAGTTTGGCCTCTTACTGCGTGAGGTCGGTTTCATACGTCAGCGTCAAAGACACGTCGTTTGAATCTGTAGCACTTTGAGGTAAGGCTGCAAACTTATCATAGATATATTGGGAGGAAATCATTCTATGGATCGTCGTTCTTTTTTGAAAACATCCGCACTTGGCGGTGCATCCGCAGCCGCAGCAGCCACATTGGCAGCACCTGCTTACGCACAAGGCAAGCGCACTTTGACAATGGTTACAACTTGGCCACGCGGCCTTGCTGGCGTTTGGGACTCTGTTGAGCGTTTTGCAACATCCGTCACAGAGATGACAGATGGCCAGTTGACCATTGAGCCAAAAGCGGCTGGCGAACTGGTTGGCGGTCTTGAAGTGTTTGACGCAGTCACATCCGGCCAAGCCGACATGTACCACGGCGCTGATTACTACTTCACGGGCCAACACCCTGCTTGGGCGTACTTCACCACTGTTCCTTTCGGCATGACAGCGCCTGAAATGATGGTGTGGTACTACGGCATGGGCGGCATGCAAAAGCACCACGAGCTTGGTGAAATCTTTGGCCTTAAATCTTTCATCGCGGGTCAAACCGGTGGTCAAGGTGGCGGTTGGTTCCGCAAAGAAATGGCGTCCGCGTCTGATTTCCAAGGTCTGAAATTCCGTATGCCTGGTCTTGGCGGCGAAGCTTTGGCAAAACTCGGCGCATCTGTTGTGACCATGGCGGGTGGCGAAATCTACCAAGCTTTGTCCACTGGCGCGCTTGACGGCACTGAGTGGATCGGCCCTTGGTCTGATGAAAAGCTCGGTCTGCAAGAAGTCTGTGACTTCTACTACCCAGCGGGTTTCCACGAGCCTGGTGCGGCTTTGTCTGTTGCAACCAACTTGGAAGTTTTTGATGACCTTACACCTGGTCAGCAAAAAGCGATCGAAGTTGCCTCTGGCGATGCGCATCAGCACAACTACTCTTTGTTCATGGCAAACAACGGTCCAGCGCTTGAGCGTTTGATCTCAGGTGGGACACAAGTTATGTCATTCTCAGATGACATTTGGGATGCCTTTGGTGCGGCCTCTAAAGAAGTTCTCGACGGCAAAATGGATGATCCGCTCTTTGCTGATATCCGTGCGTCCGCTGAAGCCTCTATGGCGGCGACATCTGGTTGGGCTGGTCGTTCTGACAGTGTTTACACTGCGCAACGTGACCGCGTTTTGGCAAACCTTAAATAAGTTCATCAACATTTTGAAATCATGGGAATGTGCGCGGTTTTGCGCACATTCCTTTTTACGGTATGACCTTTTTTGCACTGTGCCTGTACTGCGCGTGGTGCCAAAAAGGTCTTGGGATTCGGGAGACATCCAAACATGCAAGAAGATGCCGCAACATCGGCCCTCGGGGCTGTCATTGGCGGGCTTTGGTGGTTGATCAGCAATATTGGCATGGGCTTTTGGCACATGGTTTATGCGATCTCGCACCCAAGCTTATGGCTCGATTGGTCTAACACAGAAAGCCTTTTGCGCTTTGTATATTACGGCGGCTCAACCGAGCTGTTTTTTGTGTTCTTTGACCTGTTCTTGATCGTCACAGTCATCGGATTTTTCAACCGCGGCTTTCTTTGGGGCGTGGTCCGAGTGTTCGAAGGCTTCACAAACGGGGTTGGTCGGCTGGCCGCTTGGGCGGGTCTTTTGATGGTGCTGCAACAGATCATGATCGTGTTCTTGCAGTCTATTTTCCGCATCGGCCAAATTTCGATTTCGCCCTTTGGCACAGGGTTTACCCAATCGGTGACGTGGTGGTCCGAAAGCATCAAATTCGAGAACGCCATCGTCGTAGCACTTTGTGTGTCCTACGCATTCGTGCAGGGCAGCCATGTCCGTGTGGATCTGGTCTATTCAAGCGTGTCTCACCGTGTGAAACGCGGCATCGACATGTTCGGGTCGCTGATGTTTATGATCCCCGTGGCGACGCTGACATGGATGTACGCTTGGTATTTCTTGTGGCGTCACCTGATCACGCCAAAAGTATCGGCTTCTGACAAGTTGGGATTGATGCTGCGCAAAGCGCGGATCGTCAAATGGAATGTGGAAACCGTGTCCTTTACCGGTGACGGGTTCAACGCCTATTTCATGTTTAAAATCTTGATGTTGTCGTTTCTTGTTCTTGTATTTGTTCAGGCTGTTGCCTTCTTCTACCGCTCGTTCCTTGAGCTCGTAGAAGGCGAGGAAAGCGCTGGAAAGTACTTGGACAAAGACACGCTTGGCAAAGGCGAAGAAGCCTTTGAGGGGACGCATTGATCATGACCTACTCCACACACTTTAATATTTGCACTAAGGGGCTCGGCTCATGATTTTCGGACTTGATGGCGTAGAAATCGGCCTCATCATCGTTTTTCTCAGTTTGTTTGCTGGGATTTTGACAGGCTTTCCTGTGGCTTTTGCCATCGGCGGGGCAGGGCTTTTGTCCTTTGGTATTATCGCAACGCTCGACAGCGCTGGTATCTTGATCCACGAGGCCATCGACACAGGATCGCAGGCCTATAAAGATCTGACGGCTGCGGGTATAAATCCTCTCAACATATCGCATTTCAGGTATCCTGATCTGCCCACTTACGCTCAGCCCTTGTTCGACGGCGGCTGGGAGCGGGCGATGGATCGCAACCTGTCCTTTATCGTCAACCGTATGAACGAACGCGTGTTTGCGGGTGCATCTATCGAGACGCTTTTGGCTGTTTTGATGTTCGTGATGATGGGCATCGTGTTGGAGCGTTCCAAGATTGCCAACGATTTGCTGACCACAATGGCGCGTGTTTTTGGCCCGCTGCCCGGTGGCTTGGCTGTGTCCGTTGTCATCGTGGGCGCGTTTCTGGCGGCTTCAACAGGTATCGTGGGCGCGACAGTTGTGACCATGGGTCTTTTGTCTTTGCCGACGATGTTGAAACACAACTATTCGCCTGAACTGGCGACCGGTGTGATTGCGGCCTCTGGCACTTTGGGGCAGATAATTCCGCCCTCCATCGTGATTGTGTTGCTTGGTACACTTGCGGGTGATTTGTATTCCGCAGCTCAAGAAGCGCGTGCGCAGTCTTTTGGCTGTACAGATGCTTTGACCTATTTGGGCAAACCAGCGGTTGTGTCCGTTGGCACATTGTTCCAAGCAGCGATTTTGCCGGGCGTAATGCTGGCATTCTTCTATGCGCTTTACGCCTTTGTTTATGCACTTTTGAACCCCGCCAAAGCGCCACCCGTTCACTTTGAATCAGCCTCATCAGAGCCAATCACACGCCGCGAAGGCATCTTGTGGTTCGTAGCTATGCCTGTGTTTGTCATCGGTATGGCGATCATGTCGGGCCAGTTTGGCATCGCGGGTTCGCAAACCATCCAAGTGAACCAGTTCACGGATATTGGCGACCGTGCCAGCCTGCGCACCAATGTGAACGAGTCTTGCCAAGAAGCGATGATCACTTTGCATGGTCAAGAGGCGTGGGATGTGGCTGTTGCAGAGCAACTGGCGATCAACAACAGTGGCAATACGCAAGAAAGCGTACGTCGTACGGATGTTGAAATGCTCGACTTGACTGCGCAGGCTGTTGCTGACGCACCGTTAATCGGCAAAGGCATCTTGGTTGTGATGGTGATGTTGTCCATAGCCCTTGGCTTTGGCCGTGGCGTGTCCCTGTCATCTGATGCGCGTCCCTTGATCGTTGGTGCTGTTGGTGTCATTGCGGTCTTGGCGCTGGACATGCTGTTTGTCAGCCCGCTGACCTCACCTGGTACGGCATTTATGATCTATCTCATTCCGTTCGCGTTGATCGCATTCGGTATGAAAACAGCCGTTGTGAACTTGGCGCGCAATGAATTGTTCCGCGTTGTCTTCCCCCCACTCATTTTGATCGTTGCCGTGCTTGGCTCGATTTTGGGTGGTGTGACCAACCCAACACCGGCTGCTGGTCTTGGGGCAGGGGGCGCGCTTTTGCTGGCTGCTTACCGCAAGCTGCGCGATCAACAGCAAGTGTCTAAGATTATCATCGGCGGGGCTTTTGCCGTAGTTGTGATGATCTTGGTCGGCGCAAACTTTGACCTACGGATCACGCGGGACGATGTGCCACTGGAAGACTGGATCGCCTATATCGTGGCGCTGGGGTGTTACTACTTTGCCTTCTTTGGCATCTTGTACTCTTGCTACGTTTTGCTAGGCGATGGCACGCTTAAAGTCGTCGTACGCGAAACGGCCAAGGTGACCTCGATGGTGTTCACCATTTTGATCGGGTCGCAGCTTTTGAACCTTGTGGTGATTTCCTTTGGTGGCGAGCACTACATCCAGCAGTTCCTGCGCAGCTTTGACAACGAGTTCACTGTCTTCTTGCTGGTTATGGCCGTGCTGTTTGTTTTGGGGTTTGTGCTCGATTTCCTTGAGATCATCTACATCGTTGTTCCTATTGTGGGGCCTGTGATTTACGGCGGCACGATGGATCCGAAATGGGTGACGATCATGATCGCTGTGAACTTGCAGACCTCGTTCTTGACGCCGCCCTTTGGTTTCGCGCTGTTCTACTTGCGCGGTGTGGCGCCGCCCTCTGTCACCACGGGGCACATTTACCGCGGGATCATTCCGTTTGTGTTGATCCAAGTCGCAGGTCTGGCCACTTTGTGGCTCTTCCCTGATGTGGTCACGATCATTCCGAACCTCTTGGCGCGGTAGAGTTTGGACACATGTATTGAGAAGGGCCTCGCAGTTTGCGGGGCCTTTTTTTGGGGACGCCTTATACGTGACTAAAAAAATCAGGTATTGATTTTTAAAACTGACCCTGTAATCTTATCTAAATAGTCAGGTATAAACTCAAGGAATCACCCGTGACCCAATTTGATCCCCGTCTAGCCGGCGCTGCCCCTGTGTCTCGTGTTGACGTGGTTGATGCGCAGACTTTGTTCTTAATCACCGCGCTCAGAACCTTTGGGACAGCGCAAGAGTTCACTTTTTGGGAAAGCTATGCCGCACTTACAGATGTTGCGCGTGCAGACACTGCGCGATCGGCCTTTGATACGCTCATGGGGTTTGTCATTAGAAACGCGCGACGTCCCTTGATGACACATGACGGCGCTTGCAGTTGTATCGGCGCGGACGAGGCAAGCTTCGCGCAATTTGTCCGCTTGGCGGCCGAGGGCGACTCAGAAGACGCTATGCTTGTGGGAATGCTGTTGCTGCGCGCTGATGTGGTGCCTGTGGCTGTCGGGCTTGCCCAGCAGCTTGGTCTATTGGTCGGGGGGAATGCCAGCGGCATGCTTTCGGGGCAGTGTCGGCGACCAGCATATCATTGATGGTCAAGTGGTGACCTAAAGCTCAGTGACCGTCGAAGGCTCTTTCAAGTCATCTGTCTCGCGCCGTGGCAAGCTGATGTTGGCGACCTGTTCAGCGATGGGTTGGTTCTCCTCATCCGCTGTAGGGGCCTCAAAAGTATCTGGATCATCGACAGTCACCCAAGCGCCATTTTTATACACTTCAAGCGCCGAAAAACGCGCTTTGTAGCCCATCTTTTTCGATCCAGGCACCCAGTAGCCCAAATAAACGTATGGCAGACCAGCGTCGCGAGCGATTTCAATGTGGTCCAAAATAACGAATGTGCCAAGGCTGTCTTTGGTCAATTCCGGTTTGTAAAACGAATAGACCATCGACAGGCCGTCATCCAGCAAATCGGTCAAACAGGTCGCCGCCAAAGCGCGGCTGTTGGTCTCTGGCGCAGGGGTATAATATTCGACTAAACGCGTACGGATCGGCGTTTCTTCGATCATGGCGGCGAATTCGAACACATCCATATCCGCCATGCCACCGTCCGCGTGACGCGATTCCAAATACTCGCGGAACATCTCAAACTGCGCTTCTGTCGCCCAAGGCGAAGTTGCGGCTCGTGTGAGGTAAGCGTTTTTCTTAGCAGCGCGTTTTTGGCTTTTGGTCGGCACGAAATCTTTGACCCGAATGCGCGCTGATAGGCACGCATTGCAGTCGACACAGGTGGGACGGTACAGCACGTTTTGTGAACGGCGAAACCCCTGCTTGGAGAGGCTGTCATTGAGTTGAACTGAGTTTTCGCCCTGCAATGCTGTGAACAGTTTGCGTTCCATCCTGCCGTCAAGATAGGGACAAGCCTGAGGCGTGGTCACGTAAAACTGCGGAGCATGTGGAAGTGAATGACGCATAGCTGAAAAACGGGCCGTTCTTTTGGGATGTGTTTATAGTACCAAACCGCCGTGTTCCTGCAAGAGCTCAAGAGTTCAAATGCGAAGCAAACAGGACCAAAGGGCCTATATTTGCGCCCTTTGGTTAACATTCACGAAATTTCGGTTTGATTAAAACTGCGAAGGTCGATTGATTGCAGCAGTACCAAGGATCACATCTGACAGGCCTTGCTTGCGTGCTGTGGTCAGCATCAACACAACGGACACCACCTGTGGCAGCGCCATCGACGACCAAACGGTAAAGAGTCCCGTGTGTAAAACTGCCATGCCAAGATCAAAACGTTCGCCCTTTGCAGTTCGAAATTCGATTCCCATCATGCGCATACCAAGAGTGGCTGAGGCACGCGCGAGTGTCACAATGCGGTAGGCAAAACTGACAACTGCAACCAAAAATGGAAAGAAAAAAATCCCCGTGAAGGCTGTAAATGGCACGATCAAAGCGGACAAGACCACAACCACCACAAGGTCAATCACAAAGGCGATCAGGCGCTTGGTCGGCAGGTTTTCATAAAAACCGCTTTGGCTGTGGGGGTCTGGTAGGCCCCAAAGGGCGGTGTCATCATGGTACATTGTTTCGGTCTCGTGCAAATAGGGGGTCATGGTAGTGTGTCACCAAATTGGGTTTATGGAAAGCGCTGGAACGTCTAAGAAGGGCCGCGTTGGGTGCGCCTCTGGGAGGAGACAGGCAAGCGCACCCGTGCCGATTGCTGAACTTAGCCTTATGCGTCTTGGGTGACGCCTTTGTCTGTCTCAGACAGCTCGCTCGCTTTTTTGCTCTGATCGTTCATGAACTGATCAAACTCAGATTTGTCTTTCGCGGCGCGTAGGCGTTCAAGGAAGGCTTCAAAGCTGCCTTGTTCATCTTCTAAGCGGCGCAGCGTTTCGGCTTTGTAAGCGTCGAAAGCTGAGTTGCCAGAAGACTTAAAGGCTGCGTGTCGGGAGTGGCGGTGGCCGCGCGGGCCACAAGAGGATTTGCTACACATGCGTTTGCTCCAAATCATATAAAAAAGAAGGGCGAGGCCAACGGGCCATAAGAAGATAAAGCCAAGCACCATGGCCGCGATCCAGGCACCTTTGCCTTTATCGTCAAGCCAGTTTTCAGCGCGTGCGAACCAACCGAGTGGGCGGGCAGGAACAGTTTCAAAATCAGCGGCATGTGTCATTGGGTGTCTTTCTTGGTTATGTTTGAGTGTTTGAAGTTATGTAAATGTCTTTCACATTACCAAGATTGGGTTTTGTCACGCGTTTTGCAAGGCAAGATGTGAATGTTTATTACATTTATTTATTTAATATTTATTACCAGTGTTTTACGTAATTTTTTTTGTTGTAGCTGTTGTTGTAGCGCGACAGGTATTCTTGCAGTGAATGACAGCGAATGTTGCAGCAAACCATTTTTGGTGAACGGTTCGAAATCACCGTGGTAGAGTGGCCCGATCATCAGATTCGGAGAACATCATGGCTGACAAAGATAAAGACACAATCATTGCTCTAAATGCCGAAACCCCGAAGGCTGGTGACGCAGGGCTAAAGTTCGGAACTGCATTGCAGTTCGCTCCAGCAAAAACAGAACGCGCCACCCCGACACCCAAAAAACCTAAGTGATCAAGTTCCGCATTTCTATTGCGGCAATCTGATCAGCGGGAATGTAGGTCATTTGCAGTCCCAATTCTGTGCTGGTTGATTGCACCAAAGACCAGTCGGGGTCAGAGCCATTTTGGGTGTGCGTGACATAGAGCGCGATTGAGCCGTCTTCGCCAAAAACGCAGGGACCGTGCGGATAGGGTTCAAAGCTTTTCAGATAGTCGCACTTAAGATGTATTCCGTTCTTTTGGCGCACCACAAGCTGCGTTGGCCTGTTTCTGGTCGAAATGCGGATGCTGTCCCAAGCTGATCTGCGCCCGTCTGAATACGATACATTTGTAACTGCCAAGACTTCACGGCACCAATTGGCGAGATACTTTTTCCAAATTGCAGCCGCTAGTATTGTTGCGGCGATCCCGATTGCGACAGAAATTTCAATCTCATAAGGGCCGCCAACTTTGACCCGCATACCGAGGCCGCAGACCAGCCCAAATGCCAAACTGATAAAGGCAACGTCTACGGATTTGTGCGTTTGATCGTCTCCAGTATAGGCGATCCGATACCCCATATATCCCGCGCCAAGTACGGCCAAAGTGTCCATCGGAAGGGTAAGCAGGGTTTGTACGTCACTCATGTGCTTTGTCCTTTTCTTCTCTTGCGCTACATCCGTGGTTTAGGCTTGGGGGGCGGGGCACCGTATGTTTGGTGAACTCTAAGTTCTACACTTCCCCGCCCACGTTGTTGTTTGTTGTCTGTAGATAAGGTGCCGAAGCGGTAACTCAAATATACGAACACCAAAACCAAAAGCGTGTAGACGGTCAGGGCGAGCATGTGTTCGATGGTTTCCATTGTAATTCTCCTACTCTTAAACGTCTGTTTAACGGCGCGGTGGCGGTGTTTGATTGACGGCCAACGCGCGCTTCTTCGCTGCAAATATTGGTGTCACGGCACAACGGCAGGATCACATCAGTGGATTTAAACGGCCACGCCGTTGATGGCCATCGCACTTTTGATTTGGGCGTATTGCGTGGCGATTTGATCGTCAGTAAGTGCGGCACCGTAAATCATTGCCGTGTACAAATCGGCCATCGCGTCATTTGCGGAAGTGTAGGAGGTGCCCAGCAAAATTGTGTTGGCAGACGGCCCGTCCATTTCTGTCGTGAGTGTCGTGGTTGCTGAAGTATCTGTTGTGAGGGAAAAGATTGTTTTTGTGAGGGTCGTGGCATCATAGCGGACCGCAAACGCATAAGGCGTATCAACGGCCAGAACACCTGTAGAAGTGAGTTTTGCCGCGCCACCATGCACAGAACCGAAACGTGCGGTCAGTGTCCCGTCTTCTGTGCCGTTGTCATCCAAGTACAGCCACGCACCAGCGTTGGTGCCGCCCTTATAATTCCCAATCACGAAAATGTCTTTTAGATCAACCGAGGGCTTCACGACGACAATATATGTGAAGCTGTCGCTTTCTTGCAGAATGCCCGTGTCGATGTAATCATCTTCATTTAAGGAGACAAATTCATCGGTCACCACAGGCGAGCCAACAACTTCAGATGTCGTGTCGATGTCACGCGCAAGGTTCCGGTCAAGATACGCCAAGAGGTTAAAAAAGTTCACGTATAACAGGTCATCTTGAACCACCGCCCCCCAGCTAGTAGCGACATCTTCATAGTTTGCCGACTGCGGCACGATGAGTTTTGCATTTGCCATTTCTAAGGCTCCTTACGCTAATTTGTAGAATTGAGAGAAGATCAATGACGCGAACATGCGTCCACCGTCGTCGTTGAGGTGTGCGCTATCTGCCCACACGCCAAGACCTGACGTGACGGAGTAGGGTCCAAACATGGACAGCATATCATACGCATCAACAAGGTCGTTTTCGGATGCGATCTCAAAGCACGCATCCGTATAATCGGACATTTCGTATGTGCCAGTGCGACTGCTTTCTGGAGCACCGACAAGAAGACAGCTGCAATTTTCATATGCGGACTGGTACGCGGCCACGATGCCGGAAACAGCAGTTTTATATGCGGTGGGCGATTTGTTAGAACTGACACAATTCGTGCCGAGAGAGACCATGATCGCCTGTGGCGCGATATCTGCAAGAACGAGCACGCACATACCATTGGCAATATACAGGTTGTAATCCGTCGAAATCGCACCCGCGTTACCAGCTTTCGAAAACTCGACGCCATCAATCCCCGTGGCGTACAAGCCGACCAAAGAAACCGTTCCGCTGTTCCCCGTTGTGTCGATATCGACTGTGTGCGCGGTCGCGATGTCTAGACCCGTGATTGATACTTTCGCCGCATCACCCGTCGAGCCACCAACAACGTCTACCCATGATCCACCATCGACAGAGTAACGGAATGTCCCGTCACCGTCTTCATAGTAGATGTTGATAGACGAGCCATAAATGCCAGACACACTTGCTGTTTCTGTTGTGCCTGTGGCCTCAAGCCAGCCGCCACAAGGGCCGTATGGACCCGCACTGTCATTCCGCTCGGATGTGATGTCGTGCTCTGTAAATCCAGAGAACGAAACAGAGATGTCGTTCAGTTCACCTGTCGTCTGAGACAAGCTGACGTAACCGGACGCGCCTTGGCCGTATAAGTCGTGAAGCATTTTAGCAAAGGGGTTTGAGATGGTGTCGCGCTCAGTCCAGCTATCCCCGACCATGACGAATTTAGCTACACCGCTTGCGCTTTCTAAAAGGATTGATAGCGCCGCACGCATTGCATATAGGCTGCGCCCATCGGTTGAAATCTCATGAGTGTCATCGACTGTTTCAGCAGTGGCAGCAGCAGTGGCAGCAGACGCGGCACCATTTAGCTTAATCTCAAAACCCCTTTGATCGCGCAAGTAGACACCGGAAACGTCCTCAACAGACATCACGTCATTGATGCCGATCAAGCCGAATTCAAACCCCCTTTGATCACGCAAGACAGGGCGGTCAATATCAGCGCTTGAAGTCACTTCAATGCCACCCGCTCGCAACATGTCAGGACCACACTCAAATAGGGTGCTGTATATTTTATATGGCGAAAACTGAACGCCCACAAAGCCCCTTGCGTCAAGAAATTCCATCATTCCGTCTGAGCGTTGACCAATATCAATTGTGGACTTGTCCGCTTTGTCAGCAATGTCTGTCTCGACGGCCGTAAGGTTTATCTCGACGGCAGCAAGGCCTGTTTCGACGTATTTATCAGCCTTCGATCCAAGCCCTGTGTCACCGATGCGTTCCCAAGCGCCCAAGGTTAAAGCGTAGCCTTTGTACCGACCAGCGTCTGACACGCTCTCAAGCGTTACAGGGTCAGTGTGCGCGCCCGTTGCGCTGTCGAGAATTTCAGCACCTTGGCCCACAATGGTCGGCGTTAAATCTGCAAGGCCGTCAGTCCATGCTGTCTCAACGATCTGATTTGTCGTTTGAGTATCTTCAACGGATGTCATGCGTGTCGTCAAACCATCAAGCGACACCACATTGACCGCAAGCTGATCAGCCACATCGCCGCTGTTGGCAAGCAGCTTTGCCAGATTTTCAAAAGAAATCAGAACCGTGCCCGTCTCTCCGTTTGCGATCAACTCGGTGATGGTGGAGGCTTCATCCAAGTTATCTGTCGTAACACCATTTGCCATGTTGTTTTCCTAAATGATTGTGATTGCGTAAGGCCCAGCGACAGGCCCGTTGAGACCGTCCGCGTTTTGCGGCTCGATCCAGATGTAGTGGGTGCCTTGATCGAGGCAGCCGGAGGTTTCCAAGTAGGCGGTGACGTCATCGAGCGTGCCGTCAAAGCTTGTGTCTGTGAGGAATTCCAGCGTGTCGTTGCCGGTCACAGCTTGGATGCGGTCGCTGTAAATGCCGTCCGCTGTGATGGCCGTGCCTGCGCGGTCTGAGCTGCCCGTGAGGCGCGGTGTTAGCGTGCCCGCCGTGATGGCAGATGCCGTAAATCCAAGGCGGTAGTATTTGCCCGACGTGGCCGCAAAACTTTGCGCAATCGCGCCTGTCGTGCCCGCCGTATGCGTGGCCACACCGTCTGTAATGGCCCAGCCCGCATCCAAATCCCACGCGGCGGCATCGGTCATTGCGCCGCCTGAAACGAGGTTTTCACGGGTGGTGTCGCCAAGCGTTGTGGAATAACTGGATTTAGGATCAACCGAAATTGCATCGCCAACCGCGTCGGTCTCGCGGTCCAGCGTGGCAGATGTTGAGCGGTAGATTTGCAAGGCCGTCGTTGCCGCGTCATCGCCGGTCGCGATCTGGATCAAAGCCCCGCCAAGCAGAGTTGTGACGGCGATGCTGTCTTCATCCAATGCGGCTGGAATATCCGCATCACCTTCACCCACGATGATTGAGACAGTGCTGGTAAACGGCCCTTCAATGCCTGTTAAACTGACACCGCGCGCTTGCATTTCCACTGTGTCGCCGGTGGCGTAGTCATCAATGGTGCCGCCGCCGTTGGCCACTGGGATCGTGGTCGTGATCCAAACGGTCTGGCCTGACAAGCGGTGGTCGATCTCAAAGGAAGCTGTCGGCACCGCGCCCGAACCGGCCTCAATAAGATAGGCAATTTGGTTTGCCGTGTCTGTGCCTGAAATCCCCGATGTGATCGACGAAAAGCGCGGCGCTGAGGGCTGCAACAGGTTGTCGTCAATCTCGGCCCCCACGCGGCTGGACCACGCGGGGATCTCGGTCGCGGCCAGCTCAATGTCGATCTCAGGGGCAGCGGCCACCATTTTGAAGATCGAGCAGTCATCCACGGTGCCCTCAACCGTGCGCACGATCTGGTGAAACGCGGTCGCGTCTGATTTGCCGAACTGCACAAGGCTGTCAGGTGAGGGCACTGGCCCCGTGCCCTCAAGGGTCAAAACGCAAGTCTCGCCCGCCACCGTCTTCACAATTCTGACAATGGATTGCCCGATCACATCGTCTGCCGTCTCAAACCAACGAAACCGCAGTGCATAGGTCTCAGTTGCTTCCATCACCACAAGATCGTCCAGCTCAATCAACGCGCCGAACACACGCTTGACCCGCGCGGGCTGTTGATCGCACGAGATTGAATAATGGCTGGTCATCACGTCATCGCCGCGCGTCGCAGTTCGAATCCGTCCGTCTTGCGTGACCTCAAATGTGTCGGGGCGATAGCTGGCTTCCAACTGGCGACGACGGCCTTCACGCCACACCTCACTTGCATAGACTTTGCCGGACATGGGCAGCTCTTCGGTGATCTCGATATCGCCCTCATAGTCGGGCCAGCGGATTTGGCGTTGGGTCTCTTTATAATCATTATCCGCATCCAAGAAGGTCACGACAGAGGCATGCGGCGGCTCGAAATAAGACCGCGTGGTTTTGAAGTTCCAAGCATTGCGC
Source organism: Pacificibacter sp. AS14 (assembly GCF_038899935.1). NCBI lineage: Bacteria > Pseudomonadati > Pseudomonadota > Alphaproteobacteria > Rhodobacterales > Roseobacteraceae > Pacificibacter > Pacificibacter sp. AS14. Next base: position 36,801 of record NZ_JBBMQI010000013.1, on the reverse strand, counting down.
GGCGAGATTTCGTCAACGATCAGCGCCTCGTCAGCGGGCAAAGGCTGGTCAATCACAATGCCATATGTCAGGCCGTCGTGGCGCGGTGTGGCGCGTCCGGCGGCTGTGATCTCTGCCATAACATCGCGCAGGGTCGTGCTGGTCTCAGACAGGGCTTTGTTAAATGTCAGCCCGTTTAGGTCGCAGAACTCATGCCAGTCTTGTAAAAGGTCCAGATCAAGTTGGGCATCGGTGCGCGGTGTGGGCAGGGCTGTGTCTTGCAAAATATGGCGATACAAGCTTGCGGGATTTTCCGTGGCGCGGGAAATCCATGTGGCAGATGCGGCATCCCAATCGAGGCAAATGCGGCTCACAAGACAGTTGAAAGTGTCCAGCGCGCCTGACAATTGATGCGTCGCTTTGATGCGCAAAGCGACCAGCGCCAGAGGGCGTGAATAGTTCAGCGGATATTCGGGGCGCAGGGTTTGAAGGGCAGTCCAATTGGTGCGCTGTGTCAATTTTGAACTGGTGCTTTCATCTGTGAGCATGGTGCAACGCACCTGCCACCGCGCACGACTTGGAAACTGCCAAGAGTGTTGGCGGTAAAAGCTCTCAACCTTCTTGGCTGTAACTTGCAGATCGGTCACAAGTTGCCATTCGGTCGCCTCAACCAAGCGCTGTTCAATGCGCACCTTCACGCTGTGTGATCGCTTATCGCCATCATCATTGAACTTCACCAAACCAGAGGGCCAAGACAATATAACCGACGCGCCTGAAGCGTCTGCGCCCGTGGTGCGCACAATCGGGGTTTCAATGGCATCCTCGCCGTCGATCACGTCGCCTAAATCATCGCGCACAAGGGGCCGGGTCAGCTCAACGCCGATCTGTTCCTCAACCACTTGGCTGGGATACAGGCTGACCGGCAGATCGTCATCGATGCCGCTGCGCACTTCGATTTCCACCTCGTCGAATTCTGACAAGCTGGTCTCGCCGATGCGCATATCATCGACAGACACTTCACCTTCTCCAAGCACAAACAGCGTGCGGATGTATAGATCATCGCCCACGATTTCGGTGTAGGGCAGGGCCGCAAAGGGCGGGGCCACGCGCATTTTACCAAGTACGACCGGCACCGCGCCATTGGGCACCGCACGGTTTTTGAGACCTGAGATTGAATAGGTGTTTTGAATATCATCTTCTTGGGTTGGCGGGATCAGCGCGTTGATCAACAAATTGCCCAATAAGGTGACGCCAACAGTGACAAGGGCGGTGCCCACGGCGGTGGATGCCCCAACCATAGTCCCCACGGCTGCCCCCCATGCCGCGCCCAAGGCCGCCGCCCCAACGGCCACCACAATTGTCAAAATTGAACGCAGCGCGTCATCACCGGATGGCACAATGCGGATCACCACTTTCACACCCGTATTGGGGCGCACACGTTGCCAATACGCGCGCGGCACAATGTCGATGCTTCGAGGTGTCACGAGCGCCACGCGGACCTGCATTAATTCGCGTTCGGTGACGCCTTCCAGCGATAAGCGCACGATCTGATCGACCGTAAACCCATATGGCGCGTCTAGATGAACGCCCTCAACATCCCAGTTCCAATGCGGCGCTGCGACGACTGGTATATGATCATCGTTTTGGGTCATTTCGCGGCCCCTGTGATGATTTGCACAGGGCGCTGAAGTGTGGATTGAACCTGGTATTTATCGGCCATGTCACGATGTCGCCAATGGCCCTCAAAGCGGTGTTGCCAGCGCCCTTGGTCATAGCGCTCAAGCTTGCTTTGATCTGTGCCCACGACATGGACCATCAAGCCATGGCGCACGACAATCCCGACATGAGAGGAAAACTTGCCACGTCTGAACAGCGCGATGTCAAAGGCCATAGCAGGGCCATGAACTGGCAGCCAAAGCGGGGAGTGTTTTGCGCCATCCACAAGCGCAGAAATCTCTTCCAACTCATCCGGCGAGCCATAGCCCAAATAGGCAGGCAGAGAGATGTGCAGCTCTTCGCGATACACCACATCCAAAAGGCCCCAACAATCCACGCCCTCGCGGGTGCGGCCCAAGTCTGCTTGCGGAATGCCGATGTAATTGTTTGACCAGCTCATAAATGTAGTCCCGGAAATTTGGTGCGGGTCATGCGGCCCGCTGGATAAAATTCAAGTTCGATGTCTTGGCGCGACAAGGTCAGGCTGATTTCTGTGTCTGCGATCTCGGCAACGGTGAGACTGAGGTCCAATTCTTCCAGCTCAATGACGTCGGGCGCTGAGGCCAGAACGACGGCCATGTGGAAGGTGGCCAGATCAGTGAAGCTCAACAACAGCTCGGCATATTGAGCGTCCAGCACATCCAAAACGATCTGCGCCTCGCCTGCGTCGTCTTGGCTATCGGATGGCAAAATGGCAGAGGCGACCACCCACATGAACGGCTCAGCGGCGGGGTCAGCGTCGCGCCAAGTGGACCGCGTGCCGTAAATCAAAGGCTCAGTTGATAGGCGCTCTGTGTTGTCTGTGGACAACCGAATAGGCGCATCCAAACTGGGGTGGTTGATCTCGAACAAGATCACTTCGATCTCAGCAGAGGCGACCGCATCTTGGGCGGCGCGCGCGTTTAGCGATAAGCGTCTCATGGCATCACCTGCACGTTGAAATTTTTGCGAAACTTTACCTGACCGGAAATCGTCTCAACCGGCACTTGATCGCCAAAGGTGCAAAGCCACTTTGCCGCCATGAGCAGTGGGGCACCGTCACTGGTCAAAAGCGGACGCCCGTCTGAGGCAAGCATGGCCCAACCGTCTGTGGTCGGGTCTGGCATCCAGAAAAGATTAACGCCCTCGGCACAGTCTCGGTGATAAAAGGTATCGAAAATCGCCTTTTGATTGCGGTCCAAATCCACAGACAGGCCGACGTTTTTCGCCACAGAGGAGAACTTGCGCCGATAGCCCACAGGGCCTTGATCGGGCTGACGTTTGTGGCGCGCATCCTGCGGCGATAGCTGCCATGTGTTGCGCTCTGGTTTGGGAAGGGTATCTGGCCAAGTGAGGATCATCCGCGTCCAGTCCCCCGTTGGCGCAACCCATATTGGGACGCCATTTGACGTTTAGCGGCAGCACCTGACAGGCCCGTCGCGACGGTGTCGGAAATCACCAGCTTTTGTTGTTTTTGACCACGCGGGCCGGTGCTCTCCTCAACTTCCATATTGAGCGGCACAGAACTGTTGTTCATCGGCATGATGTTGATTTGGGGTGTCATAGAGGAGGCACTGCCACCGCCGATTGCGCCGCCATTGGCAAAGCCCGGCAAGTTGCCGCCAGAATTGAGCGCTTCCAAAAGGTGGCGGTGTTTGGCTGTGGCCTTGGCGTTCATCATAAACTCGCCGTTTGAGCCATACATGAGCACCTGATCGTCTCTGGGACCGCCTTTGCCATAGATCATCCCGCCGTCTGCTTTTGCTGGAATGGCGGTGGCGGTGGCGGTTGTCGCGGGGGCAAGGCTGGGGAAAATAGCGCCCAAAACAGTTCCAATAACGCCGCCACTTTGCTCTCCGCCAAACAATCCAGCCAACGGGCCTTCATTCAAGAGCGCTGCTTGATACACCATGTCAGCGATGCCGCTCGCCAGATTGGCAAAGGTCTGTTCCAGATCGCCGCCGCTTGAGCGCAAATCCTCAAAAAAGCTATAGGATGTGCTGCGCAACTCAGCCCATGTGTCCGCCTGTTGATCAATCGTCTCGGTGTCTTTGTTGCGTTGTGAAATCAAGTCGCCAATAGCTTGACGCTCGGCATCGGTGGCACCAATCATGGCTTCGCGATTGCGCAGCATTTCCTTTTGAACGGGGTTGCTCGTGTTCAGAATTGCGATCTCATCTTGCAGGCCAGCAATCAAATCAGAGACAGCTTTGCGCTGCTGTGCCGTGGCTTTGACGGCCGCGCCAGCACCGCCTGCGTTTTTGCGATTTGCGGCGTTTTGTGCGGCTTGCCATTGGCGCAATTGCTCGGTGTATCCTGCGGCCTCAACACGGGCGGCTACAAACTCGCGGCGTTCATCATTTACTTTGTCGACGACGCTTTGATCCGTACCGACAGGCAGTTGGGTTCCTGAATCGAATTCGGCCATCGCCAAGGCTTCAGCTCGGCCAATCGGATCTTCGCGAAACTCAAAATTGATGCGCGCACGGTCGGCGGCCCCCACGCCTTGGTTGGCCAGCGAGATCGCATTGTCGACGGCGCGGGCCAGTTCATTGGCGATCTTGCTGGCTTGGTTCGCCGCCAGTTCAAGTTGCGCCGATGTGTTGACGCCAGACAGGCCATTGGCGGCATCCCAAGACGCCATCAACTCGTCTTTTACGCTTTGACTGACGTCTCGCGTGTTGAGCGTTGCTGCATAGGCCAAGCGCTCTTGCATAGTGCGCAAAACCGTCGCTTCATGGCTGTCTGCGCCAAATTGGGCGATGATCTCTTGCAAGGACGCTTGATCGCGTAATGCGCTGGTTTGCGCCAATGCCCACGTATCATCTTTGAAGCCAACGGCATCGGGGCCTTGTGCTTGAACGCGGCGCAGATTTGCAAGCTGTTCCAGCAGTGCTTTCATCGTCGCGTCTTCGGATTCTGTGATCCCATTTGCAGCCTCGGCGGCGCGCCTGAACACTGAAAGAAGCTGCTCGAAGCCCTTTATTTGATCGGAGATCGACCCCTGTGCCGCCACATCCAATTCAGCATAGGCTTGAATGACGGGGCCGACCAGCTCACGGCCCAGTTCACGCCCCGTGCCATCAAGTTTTAGATCAAACTGATCGGCAATTTTGGCCTGCTGATGCCCTTGACGATATGTGCCATGGCCGCCTGTGATTGATGAGGCCACCTGTGCGGCATTGCGTTGGACTTGACGGCGCTCAATCTCTGCCAATTCCAGCAAATTTTGCCGTGCCTCGTCGGCCATCGCTCCATATTCGGCGCGCAGATCGGCAAGGGGCGATTGGGCTTTTTTAAGCAGGGCAATATAGCGCTCAACGCTGTCGCCCATATCGCTCAAGGCATCGTCCAGCGTCACCGCATCTGGCCCAGAGTCGCGCAGCCAATTGACCATGGCAGCGCCAGCCGCGATGCTGCCGATTGTCACAAGGCTGATCGGATTGAGCATGCCCATGATAGCGCCGCCCAAAGCCTTAAACGCACCTGCAGCCCCCATAGGGCCAACGACTTGCGAGATTTGCGTGCCTTGCTGCATCGCCAATTGCAGCGGGTTTTGGCCCGCCATCATCATGACCATGACGTCATTGCCTTGGGCCACAAGGTTGGCGGTTTGACCGGCGGCCACACGGTGGGATTGCCCCATGGCTTTCGCAGCCGCTGCACTTTGACGTTCGGCGGCCGTCAGTCCCTTAATGCGCGCCTCGGCTTGATCAGCACTTGATCCCAGCCCTTTGGTTTGGGTTGAGGTGGTCTGTGAGGCGCTGCCCATGCCTTTGACTGCACTGGTGGTTTTCTTGGCCGCATCGCCCACAGCCGTGACTTCGGCGCGCGCACCGTCGCCGTCAGCTTGCATAAGAATGGCGATGTTAAATGTCATGAGGTGCTTTCGTTCAATGCGGGCACAGCACCCGCTTCAATCACTAAAATGTCGTCCCAAAGGTCTGGGGTGACGTCGATGCCTGCCAATTCCAAACCTGCCTTGGCGCATGCGTAGTTCAGGCCAATGGTGAGCAGTCCCGCCATGCCGACGCCTGCCACGACCCATTGCGTTTGGATGCGCATAAAGGCGGTCAGAGCTGGTAGGTTTTCCGGCCAAACCCCGTCTTGATCATCCGCGTCATTGTCGTCATCGTCGTCGTCATCATCGCCCGCGTGGATCAATAGGGCGGGATCGATCTCCCAAAGTGCGGCGTCGGCATGCAGCGCGTCCTCACCGGCGTCTTGATCGAGCGTGCCTGTGGCCCAAGCCCGCCCGATCCATTTTAGTTTCCCAAACGGGCCTTGGTCACCGCCGCGAAATATGTGTTCACGAATTCAATGCGCACGGCGTAGACGCTGATCAATTGCTCCAAAAGCTCGGGCGTGTGGGGCATGGGTTTGTTGTCTTCTCCAAGAATATCTTCGGTGGACAACACCACGGCGCGCACAAAGTCCTTTGTTCCCTCTGGCGAGCGCAGATCAAATGCCTCGGCCTCATTGCTGGGCAGCATTTTGAAGCGCGCTTTGAACGTGTCCGTGCGAAACTCGTCGTCATCAATGGGTGTTTGAACTTTAACCGTATGCGTAAATGCGTGGTTTTGGCTGATCTTAAACATGGGTTTATCCTGTGATTTGAAGGCTATGTTTTGACGGATTAGGTGAGGGTCAGCGTCCATTGGTCATTGCCAGAGGTCGGCAAAGCCTGCGCGCGCAGCGGCCATTCGACCTTTCCATTCACGTCTTCCAAGCTTGAAGGGCGTTGGATTTCGAGGTTGGGAATTTCCAGCGTGGCGATCCGACCAGCGGTTGTGCCATGCACCAAAGTGAGGGGCAGATCATCATCAGAGAGGGCGGCGGCGTAAGGATCAAAGGTGGTGAGGGCGACGGCTTTGACGGTGAACTCGACCGCTTCTTCTTTGTCGGTGATGTCCACAGCCTCTTCGCCGATCAAAAAGCTGGTATCGACTGAATTGCCAGCGTTCAAAGACAGCTTGCGCAGGATCAAAGCGATGCCGTTCAGATCAAATGTGGTGTTGGCTTTTGTGACCACTTGCGGCTTTTTGAACGCGGTCAAAACAGGCGTGTCCATGGCGATCTCGGTTGGCTCGGTGAACAGGCCAGTAAACTCAAATTTAAGGTAGGGAACGCCGGAAGCCTCAACCATAAACGTGACGTTGCCAAGTGCGCCGTGGGTCACGTATTTGGTGCCGTCCAGACCGAAATACAGCGTGGCACTTTCATGGCCATCACTGACGGGATTATAGGTCACAGACGTGCCTGCGACGATGGTTTCGGCCATAGCGCAGGCGCGCAACAACGGCCCCCAAGCGGGGGCGGTGCCTGCAGTGCCAGATGGCGACAGCTCGACGTCAAATGTGATCTTTGCGTGCAACTCAGTCGCAACGGTGCCCTGAGATCCCATATATGGCTGCTCAAGATCGCGGTTCACGTCGTTGCCTTCCATCGGCATGAACTTGAAGTCTTTGGTGAGGATTGCGTTGGCCGCACCTGTTGGGTTTGGATCAACGCCGTAAGTGTCTTCCATTTTGAACAGGACGATCTTTTTGCGAAAAAGCTTAGTCATCTAGGCCTCCTCTTCGTGCGATGTTGCATCTGGTTTTGAGGCAGGTTTTGGCGCGACTTTGACGCCTGCGGTTGGTGTCAGCGCGCCTTTTTCCAGTGTGAAACTGCCACCGGTTTGGGGAAGCGGCTGGGGTGTGGTTTTGGCCTTTGATGTTTTGGCCTTCGATGTTTGGGTCATGATGTGATCCTCAATTGGTCGGAAATGGAAAATTCGAGCTGATACACCAGCGCGTCTGCCGACAGGTCCAGCACGCTGCCACGCTCAAGTTGAAACACGCCCAGCTCGTCATTCGGTGCCCAGCCTGCGAGGGCGGCAATGGTGCTCTCGATGAGCGCGTCAACGGCCCCAAGAGCGCTTTCGCCCGCTTGGTCGTTGGTGCGCACAGTCAAAATGACGGCGACGGCCTCAGATGTGGGTTGGGTAAAAACGCCTGTGGCGGTCTCAGGCTTGCCGCCGCGAATGCCGGTGGGCACCACATGGGCCGCAGGCGTTTGTTGGGGCAGGGCGTTTTGCTTCAGCAAGGTGGTGAAATCGGCCACGCCTTCAACGCTGCGCAGGTCTGTGACCTGTGTTTTGAGCCGCGCCATCACATCCGCAATCACGATACCCATCAGATAAAGCCCGTCATGTTTGCGGCGGTCATGGGGCGTTTGCGGTCTGTCAGACGCGCGCCAGAGCTTTGACCCGCTGCGGCGGGCGCGCCCTCGATCGACAATTTGATCGTGCCTCTTGCGATGCTCTCCAAGGACCGCAGCGCTTGCTTGTAGTCGTCGCCAATTTTTTCCGCAGGCGTGTAAATATGCAATTTGTAGATCGCGATGGTCGCGGCCAATTCGGCAATCAAAGGCGGCACATCTGTGATCGGCAAAGCGTATTTGCCCACGAGATGCCCGTCGATCACGGCCTGCGTGTCAGCAATGGCGCGATCAACGATATCGGTGTCCACCGCGTCCGTGCGTGGATCACTGCGATCCGTCAGATTTACAAGCATTTTACTGCCAAAGCGGTCTGTGAGCTGATCTAGGTCGGTATAAGACACGGGGCGGGGAACCTGTTTTAAAGAGTGTTAAACGGGGGCAGAAACGGGGGCAAATTAGGAGGCGGGCACAACCGTGACGGCGAGTTCTTGATCAGCTTCGAGCGCATCCAGTTCTCCATCCTTGAGGTCCGCCAATGCAATCCGCTGGGTTTGCCGAGTGAAATGTTTGCCAATGCGCCAGCGGCCTTTGGCTGGGCCGGTGACATCGACATAGCCACCTGATTTGGAGTGTTCCTGGTCTTCGTCGGCTGAGCCGATCACATCGCCTTTTGTTGCTTCGGCCTCTGCATTGGCCTTTTCTTGAGCGTCAATGCGGTTCTCTAGCGTCTCGTCCTTCCAGCCGTCGGTGAATTTGATGCCCAGCTCTGTGGCGCGGGTTTCGAGTGTTTTGCGATCTGTCATGATGGTCTCCTGTGGGATCAATTGAACAAAGCGGTCCGGTCTTGCTGTCGTCTGGCGAATTGCTGCCGGACCGCTCAATCAAGTGACGTGCGTTATGCGAGCCAAGGCACGACCAGCACTTCGGCTGTGCCTTTCCATTGGTTGGTCTCGCCGCCTGCTGCCAATTCGGAGTTGATCAGCTTGAGTGCTGCGGACTCGTTGCTTGGCCCAACGACCAGCAAGTTTGGCGACATGCCCAATGGGCGACCATAGTCAGCTTTCATCGACTGCAAGGCCGTGCGGGCGGTCTCATAGGTGGTGGCGTCGAAGTCTTGCTTTGATCCCCAAGCTTGTTGCCAGAACCCATAACCCGCACCACAGCGCGACTCTGCGCCGTAGATGAATTCCTTATTCATAAAGACGTTTTCGTCTGTCGGCTTATCAAGTGAGACAAAGGTGGCTTTTTGGCGCTCTTGGAAGATGATCGGTTTGATCACCTCATTGGTGCACATCAAGAACCACGGCGCGCCTGTGCCGCCGTCAGTATTGGCCACGGTGATTTTTTCACCGTCTTCACCGATCACCGGATGGTCGGTGTCAAAGAAGGGCTGGCCGTCATAGCAAGCCGATGCAAAACCTGCGAGCAGCGTTTCCCAAACCAGTTGTTCTGGGTGACGCCCTGTGGCACGGCCCATGGCGGCAAAGCGCGTGCCGTAGGTGCCCAGTTTGTCGTCAAGAATATGATTGCGCGGGATGGAAATCGTCAGCTCAAAGTCTTTGTTGACGATGCGGTAGTCATGATCTTTGAGGCCATGAATGACGCGCGCCCCAAGCCATTCGCGCATGCCGGGCAATTCGCCAAGCCAGCCATAGAGGTTCTCGCCATCGGTGGACGGGATGGTCTCGGCCACACGGTCGCGCAGGGATTTGACCTCGCCAAAAGCAGTATTGAATTTGAGAGAAAACCCGGTGCGCAAAGCGGCCAGTGAGGTTGTTGTAATCAGCATATCTGAAATCCTTAGTTAAAGCGCAGCGCGCGTCAGGGCTTCGTTAAAAATGACCCAAACGCCCAAGTCGTCGACGTCTTCGACAATGCCAGCGGCCGAGCGCGCAGCTGTGTCATCGGTCTTGGCGACGGTCTGATCATCCACGGCAAAACAAGGCTGGCCGATGTCGGCGATGGTGATCTCGTCAGCGCCTGCGGAATTGGCGTATCGGAACCGCCCGTTTTTGAAGGTGGCGGTGGCGTCGCCTGCAGCCCCATCCGAATTGTCCACGGCAACCTCGGCACGGCCCACGCCGATCAAATCCGTGCCTGTGACAGCGGGCAGGATGTGGCCAGAGGCATTGCGCACGAGCATGGCCCCAGCGAAGATATTTACAGCGGCGGCAACCAGCCCAACTTGCACATCTCCAGCCTTGGCGGGAGTGTTGCGGCCTGCGATCAAAGCAGTCATTATAATGCCTCCTGATTGGGGTCAGACGCGAGTGATTTGGCGAAGTCGTCATGCGACAGGCCAAGCACGTCAGCGACGTCACGTTGTTGCGCGTTGAGAGCGATTTTGCCGTCTTTGTCTGCAGCGGGTGGCAGATCAGACATGCCAGATGGGCCGAGGGCGGGCAGGGCGTTGATCAAGGCCTCTGTGCGTTCGGGATTTTCGGCATGCATGGCGATGAACACATCGCGCTGCGGCTTTACGCCAACACGCTTGGCTTTGATGGCCTCATCAACAAAGGCGGTGGCTTTGTTTGTGGTGTTCGAGCTTTGCAGTGATGTGACTGTTTTGCCAAGTTCGGTGATGGTCGCTTGCAGGGCCACGAGTTCGTCTGAGCCTGTGGATTTTGCCGCCTTAGCCGCTGCCAAGATGGCTGTGCTGTCGCCGCCATCCACACCCAGCACGGTGCCAATCTCGGACATTTGCGATTGCAGGGCCGTGCTGGTGTCATCTGATTTGAGACCGTCCGCTGCTGCGAAAATATCGCCCTCGGACGCGTCCGCACCGAGGCCCAGTTTCTGGGCCATCTGTTGCATGAAGTTCATGTCTGTTTCCTGTTGCTGTGAGTTGAGAGAGGCCAGACCTTTGAGGTTCGGCTGATTGACCAGACTGGCGCGCAAAATGCTGAGCACCGCTTTGGTCTTGGAATGGGTGATGACAGGGGAAATGCCGCGATAAGCATGGGTGGCGACCAGATCGCGACCCGCGTCGGTCCACTCGACTTTGCCCCAAATGCCATCATCACGTGCTTGCATCTCGGTGATCCAGCCACGCGCAGGCGAGGCCCCACCTTTGGGGGCGGCCAAGTCGATAGAATGGTTTTCGTCAACGGCGAGACGGGTTTCGCCCGCGAATGAGGCGTCGATAATCGCCTGCGCATCGTTGATATGATACGGTCCGCGCCGGTCGCCGGTCTCAACCTGCGCGCCACCGGGCAAAAGATGGATCCACTCAGGCGCATCACCAGCCTGTGCAGGCGCGATGGTCTGAGCTGCCATAAGGGCGGTTATGTGATTTGGTGTGTTCATGATGGGCCTAAATTGGCCCAAAAAATCCCATAAAAAATCCCGCCAAGGGGGGCGGGGTTTTTGTTCGACCTAATCCTAAGTCGGCATATTATGGTGAGCTAATTAATATATACGGACGTACGATGAAAGGGCGTCACCTATGAATTAAAAGATATGTACTATTCTTCATCGACGGAGCACTCTGCAGTTGTTACTCCGCCAGTTGGATCGCAACCATACGTTATCTGTGCCTTTAAAATTTTAAGCTCTAAGATATCTGTCTCGTATTTCTTTATTTGTTCTTTGTACTCATCACTTTCCGTGTCGACATCAGACAATTTATAGAGGGTATTAAAAGCCTCCAGTTCCGTGATTTTTGCCTCTATTTCATCAATGAAATCTTCTTTTTTCTGATCATCGGTAAATAAGCCAAATTCAGAAATAAGAGCCTCCGAAATACGGCTTTCGACCTTATTGTCTTCGATAAATTTGGCGAGAAACGTATAAAGCTCTGATGCTTCCTCGGTGACCGAGACTTTCACACGTATATTTAGGGGCTCTATCGCCAACGGGTAGCTGTCAAATTTTGGGTCGTTTAACTTGGATAGTATACCATCTGCAGGCGCAATATCCCCTATTGAAATCGCCTCCCATCCTTGACTACTGGAATTTGGTCCAGCCCATTTAGGACCGAAGCCACTCGAGACGCTCTGAATTCCAAGTGTTGCGACGCCGTCTTTAACTCTTACATTTTGGTAAACTATATTCTGCGATGCCAATTTTGTTTCAGTGTTACCATCCTTGGGAATACTCAGGGTGATTGTATATCCAACGCTTCTCGTACCATTGCTGGCATAGGCGTTTGTTTGTTTTGTGCTCTCAAAATTCTTTGCGGTAAAATATAGGGGTCTCAGGATGATTCCTTTGCCATCCGGCGAAAACTCCCAGCGTGCTTCAAATACTGTTGATGGGTTAGGGTTCGTAAACTCAAAGCCAGCATCGTGTAATCTTTTGACCACCCTGCCGTTGAAATCAGGTCCTGTTTCATCCCACGTTTCGTCCCAGAGTAAGGATGGATCTGTTTTGTAAAAGGGTGCGGCAGCCACAACAGGTCCAACATTTGTGACAACAGTAACGCATCGCACACTTGGGTTTATTTTAACTGGAAACGACCATTTGGTACCCGCGTCGGTTTTACCAACGAGCTCTCCAGATTCGATTGAAAGAAGATTTGTCGCCAATACTTGATCATATTCTAGAGTAGCGTCTGCTGCGCGCGATTTAACATAACTACCAGCTGCCGACACTCCAAACTTCACAACTGTTTGAGCAAATTCTGCTGCTAGAGCTGAAGCCACTAAACTTTTCGTGCCAAACTTATCTGGTCTAACTGTTTCAAGGTGAGCGAAACCTTCGTCCATAATGGAGGTGTTGTCGGTACTGCGTCCTGCAGTAATGATGCAGTCATCTGACGCGATGGCGGCGACATAACCTGCGGAAGCAATACTGGGTGTAGATATTATACATGCTGCCAGAACAGCTATACAGTTGCGTTTCATGGATAATAATCCTTGTAATAATTCCTGGTTGAATAAGAACATTGTCGCGGGGAATGGCTCTAAATACAATTTTAATGTTTGAGCGTTTCGTGAAATCTGATTCCAGAATCCGGATTGATCAATTTTCGATCACAAACTGTGGCTGAAATAGTAGCTGAAATGAGAGCGCAGTTACTATTTTTCACCCCACCGCAACCTTCGCCAACCATTCCTCAATCGCCTCATGTATCTTCGAGCGATCTTCTTCCGACACGCCTAAAAATGCGCGGGCGGGGATGTTGCCCCAAGGCGCGCCGCCACCCAGCGAGCCTTTTGCGGCCCCGAACTGCATGACGGCGGCTTGGATGGCGTTTGATCCGACTTCCATCCAATCTGGCCCTGAATTATGCGCGATGCCTTTGCGCATGCGGCGCGATTGATTGAGTGGCGCGCCGTATTTCAGGCCAAGCTTGCCATAGCGGGCAATCGTTGTGGCCGAGCGCGCGGCAAAAGGTTTGCCATCAACATCAACGCCAGCCTCAATCCGATCCTGCGTCGAGGCGACCATCAACTGCCCAATTTCGTCCATCGGCTCAGACATGTCGCCCAAAGCGGCGGCCACACGGGCCAGTCCTGTTGTGATGGTGTCTTCTGTGATCTCAACGCGCATCAGTTGGCTCCTTTGCCTTTTTTGCCTTTGGCGGCATTTACAAGCGCCGCGCGTTGGTCTTCAGGCAGGGATTTCAAAAACGCCTCGGCCAACTCAGGCGGCCAGTTGCCGACTTTGCCTGACAGCGCATTGATCAAATCAGACACACTTGAGCCGGGGGCATAGTCCCAACCTTTGCCGACACCAGCGGGCGTGCCGGTCTTTGGATCAGGGGCAGACCACGCAGGATCGAGCTGCACATCTGGGTTGCCGCCCACACGGCGCGCACCAGCTTCAGAGCGCGCGCCAAAGACGCGACACGAACAGCCCCAATCATTTGGCGGGAAATGCGAGCGCCAAAACGGATGATCGGAAGGTAAGATCAAACCATCCCAAGCCAAGTGCTGGGGGCGTGGATCATAGGAACCGCCGTGGCGATAGACCCAGAACGGATAATTGCCCGCAATGAGCTGCGCATGGCGACCGGCCATATAAGTGGTCTGCAGATTGGTGTCATAGATAACCCGCATGCGCCATTCTTCACTGCGCTTGGTGCCTTCACCGGTCCAGCCATGCCAACCGTGGCGCTGCACTGTGTTGCGGAAATCTTGCTTGAAGGTCTCGAACGTGGTGCCCTCGGCGATGGCTTTTTCCACGGCTGCAGCCAAATCAGCCAAAAGATCGGCTTTCGTTGCACCCGCCACCATAAAGGCGCGATCATGCTGCGCGGCTACAAGATCATCCCAAGCAAACGTCGGCACGAGCTGCAACAGACGCAGACGAAACGCCGTCAACTGCGCCGAGAACGGCTGGCGAAACACATTTGCAAGAGTATCAGGCATCGCGGCTTTCCTCTTCAATGGCCAAATGGCCCCCGGCAAAGCTTGAGGTCAGCGCTTGCGCCATCATCGCCTCAAACCCGCTGGTGTTGATGTTGCCAAATCCAGCCAGCATCATGGCGCGGAACTCTTCGAGTGAATGTGCCTCGGCCATCATCGCCTCAATCTGGCTCATCATGGCCGCGATTTGAGGATGCGCTGTGTTTTGCAATTGATCAGCCAGAACGCCTAAATCATCCCCCGTCAAAAAATCGCCCTGTGAGGCCTGCAAAGCCTGTTGGGCGGTCTCTGTGCCCTGTTCGGGCTTAGGGTGTTTAATGGGTTCTAAAAACCGTTTAATTTTTGAAGTCCGTTTGTCACCATCGCCCGCATCTGCAGGTGCATCGCCATTATGGGGAATTTGCCCCAAAATCTCGTCTGTGCCTTTGGGTTTTTCATATCCGAACTTGGCATAGAGCTGTTCTGTTTTCAAAGGCAGGCCGATCTGGAACAGATTGCCGACGATTTCGGATTCTGTTTTGAGATCTTCTTGCTCAGGGCGCGCAATCACCAGCGTTGGATAGGCCTCTTGTGGCCCAAATTCCAAATCCATCCACGGGCGGATCAAATCGCGGTTGAGAATGGCCGCCAAAGTACCCGCATCGGCGCGCTCAATGTCTTCTTGCACCTGACGATGTTCTTTGCCGGACCCAAGACCGCCGACAACGGCATCTGTCGTGCCGGTCTGGCCAAGCACAGCTTTCGAAATTTGCTGATCAAGATGCTCAACACGCTTGAGATACAGATCACTCGACGCATTTGCGCTTTTGGCCTCCACAAAATCGATGGTCATGCTGTCAGGAATGATGGCGGCGCAATCGCCCGCAATATTGGCGACAGCATCAAACAGCGTATTCTTGTCCGCCTCAGACGCGCCTTCACCCCATTTGCCAACCCGCAAAGGCTGGCCATAGGTCTGGGTGAAGATCGCCCAATCGCGCTCGGTGTATTTCTTGAACAAATAGCCCCAAGTCGCGGCGCGGGCCAAACCTGAGCGAATGGGCAGGCCGGATTTGGCCTTCACCTGTGCAAAGATGAACTTGAACGCATCAAGAGGCTTTTCTTGACCGTAATCATCCAATTGCATCGGTGTTTTGAAATCATGACGATTGAACCGGAACCAGCGCGGGTCGCGGTATTCCAATTTGTCAGGCCGCCATTGGCCCATGGAGCTGTCCCACAAGATTTCTGTGAAACTGTATCCCTTGCCGACAGCATCCAGAATATCGAACAGCTCTTCGATCAATTCCCCGCGTTCCAGCCACTCTTGCACCATTTCTGATTTCTTGACGTCCTCAGGCTTATCTGAGGCCGCTTTGACGGTGATCGGGATTTGGCTGACAGAGCGTTTGCGGGTGCCGATGACGCCAAGATAATGCATATCGCGCTCTTCGATGATTTCAGCCAGCTCCAAGAACTGCACAGGATCGCCCTGGTCGGCGGCGCGCAAGATACTGGCCAGCCGCACAGGATCCAACCCATCGGCGGGATAGCCCGACACAGGGCTGCGCACCCCGCCGATGGTTGCGGCTGACACCTCTTTGGTCAGCACACTGCGCTGAAGAGGGCGACCAAAGCGATCTAGGATTTGTGGTCGTTTCATGTTCGCACCCCGTGAGGTTCAAGTGAAAAATTGGAAATCAGCAATTCGCCCGCGCTTTTTGACTTGTCACCGCCAGCCAAGGTGTAGGTCACGCGGACAGGGACAATCTCGGCCCAATCAAAGAGAGCGCGGATTTCTGGGACGTCGTTGATCGACAGAATAAACTGGCCTTTAACGGCCTTTAAAATATCCGCCAGATTGGCGAAATCATCACGGCTGAAGGCGTCCTTGCCGTAATCGCTCTCGCTGCCAAAATAGGGTGGGTCGAGATAGAACAAGGTGGTGGGGCGGTCGACGCGTTTGATAAACGCTTCATAGCCCTGACACATGACGGTGACGCCAGACAATCGCTCATGCAGCGCTTCTAAGTCAGGTTCTAAAGTTGTCAGGTTGAACCGCGCAGCGCGCAGGGTGACGCCAAAGTTTCTTTTGGCAACTTTCCCGCCAAACGCGATCCGTTGGACATATAAGAACCGCGCCGCACGTTGCAGATCGGTTAAGGTCTCTGGATCGACTTTCATCAAGCGCTCAAAGCCCGCCTGCGTGGTAATCTGGAACCTGAGCAGGTCCAAAAAGGCGACATAGTGTTCCTGCAGAATGCGAAACAGATTGTAGACGTCTTGGCTGTAGTCGTTGATGAACTCAGAACGCGGCTTGCGCTTGCGACGCAAGAAAATGCCGCCCATGCCGACAAACGGCTCGGCGTAGGTGATATGATTATGCGCATCGATGATAGCGCAGAGGCGCTTGGCAAGATTGCGTTTGCCGCCAATGTAGGGCGCGACGGGTTTTGAGACTGTGGCTTCGGTTTTCTTTGACATTGATATGCGACTCGCTTTAGCCAGTTCTCTCCCGCAAGGGACAGAGGCGGCCGTAAGTCTTGGCTGGTCGGCGGGGGTGTTTTCAGACTTTCCCCGTGTTTGAAGCTGGTGAGACAGCTTCTGACCCTCTGCCCATTTGTTTTGGCAGTGATTTTGGGTTTGGATCATTAAATTCCTCCCCGAATGCGCGCCCCAAGCGGGCCGTCGAATTGGCCTCGCGAGCGGCGGTCGTCATCGTGGTTGGGGCGCATGTTCAAGCGACCATCGGAGTGGTTGGCAGACTGATTGGTGGATTGGTGAGGTGCGGTTCTGTGCGGGACTGGGCGATAGCCGTATTCAGACCAGCGCATCCGCGTGGCAAAATGCGCCAAGGCCAAGCCGATGGCGAAGTCACCATGGCGCTTTTTGCCTGTCTCGCCTTCGCGCACAGTGGGAACGCGCGGAATGCCGCGCAGCAGCTTGACCACCCGCAGGTCAGACGTGTGATCATCGCTTTTGATCAATTGCAGCGATCCGTCCTCAAAGGCGGATTTCAGCGGCGGCATATTGATCCGGTACCAGTCCTCTGTGAACTTGATCGCCCAAACCAAGCCTGAGCCATCTTCGGTCTCGCGCAGGCCAAATTTGCGGCCCATGTCTTCGGCGACGGTCCAGCCCATGCCGGTGGCATCAAAGGCGGCGCCGACCAAGCGGGTCCGCAGATGCCCCATGACCATGCCAACAGCCTTTTTCTGCTCATCCCCTGGCACGCCGCGCATTTCCAAACACAGCACCTCGGTGCGGTTCATGTTCGGCTCAATCGCCAAAACCGGCAGCACGGACAGATCGGCGACGCGGGCAAAGTCGAACCCAAGCGCATAGCGCAGGTCCATGTCGAGCTTGCCCAGCTCTTCTTCGATCTGCTCATAAAACGGGGCCATCAGGATGTTTTGGTCCAGCTTGGAGCGCTGCAGATAGTCTTTGGGCAGGTCCAATGTGATGACGGGCTTATCAATCGTCATCCGCGCTTCAATCAATGGCGCGGCCAGCCACGATCCGGTGGACAGGCTGGGCACACAAAACAGCTCTTGATCGGCACTGTCGCCATAGAAATTGATGATGTCTTGTCGCCAAGAGGCTTCGGCCTCAACCGACCACTCAAGGCCTTTGATCAGGCAGATGCGCTCATAGAGCCCATCGGTGATGGCTTGATCCAGATCGATGCGTACATGGTGACCGGGCTTTCGCTCGGCCAATATGTCTTGGATGTTGGTGTTAAAGGTGTTGTCGACACCAAAATGCGTGGAACAGACAACAACTTGACCGCCCCACATCAAGAAGGCCATGGCCGCCTCAATGAGCGTGTCGAGATTGTCAACAAACGCGGCCTCGTCGATGATCACGACGCCTTGTTTGCCGCGCAAGCCGCGCGGGGCAGAGCTGAGCGCCATGATTTCAAAACCGGAGGCAAAGCGAATGCGGAAGGCTTGAATGGCTTTGTCGCCCTCATGGTCGCCTTCCTCAAACAGGCATTCTTCTTCGGCCATCGCCGCACTTGAGAACGCGCGTGCCCACATGGCGCAGGCATCCACGAACTCACGCGTCATCTCTTTGCTGTAGGAGATGTACATCACATCCATGCCGCCTGCGCCCTTTTGGCGACCGGCGCGGTGGACGGCATAGGCCGCAAGCCCCCACGTCAGACCAATGCGGCGCGACTTTTCAACAAATAGCACTTGCGTGCCAACTGAATTAAGCAAGCCAACGACACCCTGCTGATAGGGCAGCAGGGCTTTGGTTTGGCCGACTTGGGCAATGACGTCTGGAATGGCGTCCATCGCCTCAAGACGCATGGCCTCCCATTCGGCTTTGGTCATGACGGCACCGTCAGGCATCACGCGTCTCCAAGTTTATGGATGGCGGCGCTCATAGTTTGACGCCCAAGAATTCTTCTAGGATCGCGTCACTGGTTTCCTTGGTCAGGCCGCGTGCTTTTGCGACGGCTTCAACGGCCTTGCCCGCTTTGGCTTCAAATTCTTCGACCTTTTGGCGGCGGGCGCTGGACATGGATTGTGCTTGCACGGACTGACGGAAAGCGGATGCCATATGCATCACATCTTTGGCGTCCGCGTCGTCGGCATCTGTATCGGCCAGCATGTGGAAGATCAGGGATTTCAGGGTCTCGGCAGCTATGATCGTCAGGTCATCACTGTCTTTGGCATCAAAGCCATCAGACAGGGCCGACACGATCTGGCGGGTTTCATCCATGCGGCGGGTCATTTTGGCTTGGCGCATGGAATAGCGATTGAATGAGGAAAAGCTGGGAATATCAAATTCCAGCTCACCGCGATGCGCGGTCATCAACTCTTCGCAGCGCTGAACAAATTCGGCATAGATGTCAGTTTGGGTCTTTTCGCGATCTGACAGCTCAGATGCGGCCCATGTTATGATGGGATCGCATTCATCTGGCATTTGATCGATCAAGGACAGACGACCACGACCTTTGCGACCTTTGGATTTGCTTGCTTTGACCATGTCAGGCACCGGGGCGCGCAGGTCGCTGCACACCTTCAATGGCGATCTGGCGCGTCAAATGACGATGACCGTGTTGGGCCAGTTCGGCCACTTTGACCGTGCCAATGCTTTTGACAATGATGGCCCCCATGTCTTCGAGATAATCCAGCTCGCCATGGACCCAAGCGCGATCTTTACTGATGCCAAAGGATGCCAGCTCATAGACCAGCAGGTCACTGTTGAGCCGCTCATCGTTTTGGCTGAGCAGAGCCTTTAGAATGATCAAGCGCGCTTGTTCGCGCATCAATTGTGCCATGCTGGTGGTCATTTTTGCGCTCCGTTTTCCAGTTGAAATTCTTGCAGGCGTGTGGCGATGGCCCCGATGGGCTTGAGCCGCTCATCAAGCTTGCCGATGTCGCCCTCGATCCGCGTCATAGCCAAAGCCAATTCATGGATGTCTTTGCTGGTTGGCAGCGCGCGAATGGTGGTTTCTGCGGTCTGCATGCGGGCACCGAGATTGGCCACCGCACGCTCGACACTTTCGAGTTTCTTTGTTTGATCTGTGTTGGCGGCCTCAACCACATCGATGCGAACACCCATGCTGGCCATGCTGGCCAAAACCGCAGTGCTGACTTCGGTCGCCACGGCCTTCATGCTTTTGCGTATCCAGATCACCAAACCTGCGGCAGTGGTCACCAAAAGGACGGCAAATCCAAAAATGGAGTTCGCTTGGGAAATGAGGTCGACCAATGTCATGCGTGCGTCTTTCTATGAATTTGGAAAAGAAGCGGTGCCCGTAAATGTGAGCACCGCTGTCTGTATTTAGGGGGCGTTTAACCTTGGGTGCGCGACGACGTGAATGTCTCGCCAGCCAGTGATGCTGCTTGTGCCGCCACCTCGCGCAGCTTGGCTTCGGCAATAGATTGCAGAACCCCCGCCGATGGATTGAGCGCTGAAATCGCGTCCGGCACACTTTGAGTTGCATGGGCAATCGCAGATGTGATGGCTGCCGTTCGATCATCGCCGCGTTCAAGGGCGGCCCGAATGCCCGACATCAAAGCAGAATGTAGCGCGTCGCGATGTGTGGCTTCGATCTCAATGCCCCAGCGCGCTTTGGCAATCCCTGCGCCTTGGATCAAAAGCACTCCAAGGACAGCGGAAATGCCCTGCAAAATAAGGGGAAGAAACTGTGCGAAGACTTGGTCGAGTAGAGCGTCCATGGTAAACCTTTCTAGTGAGTGGAAATGATGGTGGGGGCGGCATAGCTGGCGACAATCCAGCCCTCGGTGCCGTCATAGAAAACGCAGTGCCAATCGCGGCCAGCGAATGCGCCAGTGCGCAAGACGGGCACGACGGTGCCGTCAGGAATGGCGGTCAAAATGTTGTTTTCAAAAGAAGGCCAGCGCCGCATGTTGAGCGCACCGCCGCGTGTGTCGATTTCGACCATGTCGTTGGTGTTTGGTTTTGAGGCCTCGTCGGCGATGGCATCTGCTGGATCATCTGGGCCGAGGATGCGCGCACGGACGTCGTCCAGTGGAAAGAGCGGATTGGTGTCCACTTTGCGACCGGGGCTGACATACCAATGTGTGGTGATGTCTTTGAGGGTTTTGATGTCGCGAAACAGCGCGTCCAAGAGCGAGATCAGCGCGCCCATTTGTGCCTCGGCATATGGCATCCAAACGCCAGCGCCATGCGCGTCTGTGGTCATTTCCACCAGATTGAACAGGCTAAAGTCGAATTGTTTGCCAAACCAAGTGACGCCGTATTTGCCAGCCTTGGTCATGCGCCCCGGATTGACCAGCTCAATGCCAATGGAAAAGCCGTTACACCAGTCGCGCCCTTGAAAGCTGGACTTTCCGGCATGATTGGCTTTGCGATTTGTAGCCACGCTTTGCGTGATGGTGCCGTCAATCTCGATCACGAAATGCACGCTGGCCTTGGCGACATTCTCAGACGCTAGATAGGTGGCCGAATTGCCTTTGTCTAAACGTCCAGCGGTGTCGTGCAAAATTACAAGTTCAGGTGTGATTTCCTCGCCGGTGAAATGCGCTGGCAAGAACGCAGCATTGGTCAATCGGTGGTTTTTGATGTGCATGGATGGCCCCAAATGATGTGGGGCACTGCCCCATGTTTGAGGCTAAAATGAACGGGAACAGCGCATAAAAAATCCCGCCAAGGGGGGCGGGGTATTCGGTGGCATGTCGCTGTTGAGCTAGATCAATCGTGGCTGACGATCATCGAACGGTCTTTGGCGCTCTTCAGATGTCGGCGCATATTCACCTTTGAGATACCGCCGCACTGTTTTGTCCTGCACACGCATTCTGCGAGC
Organism: Pacificibacter sp. AS14; assembly: GCF_038899935.1. NCBI lineage: Bacteria > Pseudomonadati > Pseudomonadota > Alphaproteobacteria > Rhodobacterales > Roseobacteraceae > Pacificibacter > Pacificibacter sp. AS14. Next base: position 15,327 of record NZ_JBBMQI010000013.1, on the reverse strand, counting down.
AATATCTGCACGAGACAAGCCCTGCGCGTCAAGCACTTGTGCAATCCAACGCTTTTGCAACGGAATGCGTGTTGGCAAACGAGCTGCTGCTACGCCAAGCAATTTCGCTTTGTCGTGGCCAACATGTTGCGAGAGCTTAGACGTTTCTCTTGGGGATTTGGAGAACGCCAATTCAGCACCACCAAAGGCCAGCAAAAAGTCAACGGTCCCGTCCACGCCCAACACCTCAACAAAAGGCGCAACCTGCACAGGTGTTTTGATGATAGGCATTTGGCTCACTGCGTTTGCACCCCGTGGCGCTTGCACATGGATTTGAGCGCGCGGATCACGGCATTGATCTGGCTTGCATCCGTGAGCGCATCGATGTCGATGGGCACAGATTGCCATTTGTCGCCAAATTGAGCGCGCACAAAGGCGTTCAAACCGCCGCGATCAGGACGGTCCAACACGCCCGCGTCGCCAAGCAATTTCCACAGCACATGGACCAAGCGCAAATCAGCGCGCGGGGCGGGTTTGAACGTGCCTTTTTTGCCACCTTTAAACCCCGTTTTAAACCCGCGCGCTTTAAGGGCATCCACGACCTTTTGCAGCTCAGCGTCTGTCATGTCCGACATCGACGCCTTGCCGGTTGCCACAAGTTGCAGATCACGGCGCGTGTCGCTGTCGATGCCAAGCGCGCGGCAGCCGACATGAATGGTTTGCTGGAGTTTACGGTTTGCCATAGGATCAACTCACGCTTTCGCCAAATCGATGGTGATGGCCTGCCATTCAGCTTCGTGGCTCGCCCGGCGGTAACAGCGGATATAGGTTTTTGAGCCAACCGTGCGCATGGCGTCTTTGATGGCTGTCATTGCCCGCTGCCAACGTTCGTCATCGATGTTGAGCCGCAACAGAGAATAGATCTCGGTCGGACTGATTTTGCCTTCTTTGTCGGTGTTAAAGGCGCGTGTCACGATGGCTTGGATTTGCACATTTGAGGTGCTGGACCAGTCGTTCAAGCATTCGTCAAAAAGAAGCTTGGCTGTCTGCAATTCAGGGCCGAAGGCGATGTTGTCGGCAACCGCCACTTGAACTTTGAACAGGCCGTCGACGGTCAACAAAGTTTTGTTGCCCTTTTTGCCGCCGATCTTGGCATCGTATTCATCGGCTAAGATCGCCTCAAAGGCCCCGATGTCGTCGAATGTATGCTGTTTAAATCGTGAAATTTGCTTGGACAGTGGATCGGCATATCCAATGATATTGCGCACGGTTTGATCTTCCAGCAGGTGCTGTGGCTTGACCAGTGCAACAGGCTGCCAACCGCCTTTGCCGTCACCGATGAATTTTGTGCCTTCGATGATTTTGATACCGTCTGGGATGCTTTGATGGTCGTTTGAGGTAGGTGTCATTTTGTCTCTCCGGCATAGGGAATGGGGGTCATGCCAAGGCACACAAGTGTCAGTGCCATGGCTTCGATTTCGTCATAGGTGAGCTGCTCGGTGCCACGGCGACCGCGCGCGTCGATCTTGCCGACGGCTTTGGCTGCGAGGTCCAGCATTTCGTCTTCGGTAAAACGGTTTGGGCTGTGCAGGCTCATTTACTGACACCTTCTGGTCCGTGTTTTTGGCTGCGCGGGCATATGCGACAGGCGCGAAACATGCGCGATTTATGCGGCGATGATGGGTTGGGCTCTTTGCCTGCGTTGCGCCACGCAAGGCATTGATCCGCCGTGATCTTGCCAAGGGCAGGGCAGTCCACACCGGACATAAAAAAATCGCGCACGTTCTTCTCAATCTTGTCCATGTCGCCGGTGTAGGTGTTGTTCAACACAAGGCTGATCACAGCGCTGCTATAGCCCATTTGCTTGGCGACCTTGTTTTGAGACGTGGCATCACAGGCCGCCACCAAGGCCGTCACCCAATCTGGCAGCTCACCGCACCACGCATCTTCGGATTTTCTAAAACGTGTGCTCATAGTTGCGCCCCTTCGACATGCGCAACCGTGCCGTTGTTGCCGTCAATGATGACTTGTTTGTGTTTCACCTGAGGGGGCAGTGGGCCGGTGTCATTGATCAGCTTGTAGCGTGCAGGTCTCACGCCGATTTTGGCAGTTTGAACCACACGCAAGTATTCCGCTTTCAACAGTTTCTGGCAGTAAAGCGTCACGGCCTTGTCTGTGATGTCTGGATGGCGCTGCAGGATGGCTCTGTGAACCTCAATGGGGGTGAAGTCTTTGAGCACACGCATGCTGGCCCACATGCCGCCCTGTGGGGATTGGCGCTTTTCGGTGTCGTTTTTGCGCAGGGCCTCAGTGTCATGCACTGTAAAAAGATCATGAATGCCGACCTTGCCGCATTTGTGCAGAACCTTGAGGCGTTTGAGTTTCGCGACAAAATTCGTGCGTCTGTAATCCGTCACATCGACCGCGCCTTTGATGTCAGCGTGTGTCACGGACGTCTTGGAGACAATGTAATCCCACATCGCTTTTTCGATGTCGTCTTTGGGTGTGAAGAGTGGTGTGCTCATGGTTATGCAACCCTCCGAGACCGTGGTGCTTCATTGCGTAAAAACGGAGCGCCGCCCCATTGATCAAGTGACATTTTGGCAAGGCTCATCAATTGGCTTTGCTGTGCGACATAGGCAAAATCCATCGCCATTTTGCGCACGACACCGTCGTTGCGGGTGCGAATGTGATCGAGCAAGTCTGCGCTGATCTGGACGCGGGGGGCGTAGTGATCGGCAAGCATCTGGGCATCTTGCATGTCAGCGCGCTCAGCACCGACCCAGCGATAAATGCGGTTGTCGACCTGTTCCCATTGGCGCAGCTTTTGCGGCAGCTCTTCCATGCCGACCAAAATGATGGGAATGCCCGCTTTGTCATGGATGTCACGCACCCGTTCAATCATTGGCGAGGCGCGTTTTTTGATCAGGTAATCAGCCTCATCCAAGATCAGCAGGCGATTGGCGCGCATCAGCTCTTGTTTGCATTGATAGGATTTCTCGGCGACGGTGCCTTTGGCTTGAATGCCCAGCTCGGCCAAGATTGCAAAATACAGCATGCTGGCGGTCCAGTCGGCCTCGATTGAGATATGGATCGCATCCATGCTGGCGCAAACCGAGGCGCTGGCAAAGCTTTTGCCCAACCCCGATGGCCCGTGAAACACACCCAAGCCCGGCAAACCAAAGGTGCGGTCAATCAGCTCGGTGGCCAACAAGGTCAAGGCCGCGACGTTGCGCAGGGGCTTGATGCTGTTTCCGGTGGTCAATGCATGTGTCATTTTGTGTTCCTTGTGGTCTTAAATCGCTGTCTCATGTCGTCGTCTCATATCGCTGTCTCATGTCGTCGTCTCAGGGCGGCTACCTGATGCCGCTGGCTCCATGTGTTTTGAACATCACCAACTGGCCTTTGTATTCTGAGCTTTGCCTGTATCCGTTGACCCATTTTGCCTCCTCTTCGCCGATGGGCTTGCCTGCCTCTGAGCGTTCCAAAATCTCTTGCACGCGCCGAAAGCGGTCACCGGGCGTCGCGCCGATTGGGGCATCTTTCGGGGCAGTGCGTGCGGGCATGTTTAAAATCATTGCCTCGCGAGCCGCCTCGACTGCAGGGTTTTGCGTCACATCAATCTTGCGGGGCGGGCGCTGTAGTTTGGCGGGCTGTTTGCCAAACATGGGGCTGACCACTTTGGCCGCAGGACGCGCCAGTGCAGGTGCGGCGGTTTCATCCAAAGCATCGCCCAGATCGGTGGGGCTGATCGGCGCGTGCGCCTTGGCCAAAGCCTTCTCTGCTTTTTTGATCCGAGACGCCCGTTTGGCTGTCCGTTGCGCGCCTGAGAGATCGAAGAACCCAACCTTTTGGCGGCATTCAGCAAAGCCCAGATAGTCGCCCTCGGTGCCGTAGATATGGACGCCGCTGTGCAAGTCTTCGGGATCAAAACGGGCAACAACTTGGCGACTTGGATGCTCAGACATCCAATCGCTGTGATAGTGATTGCCTTGGAATTTCAGCTCGCCATTGTGTTTGTGCAATTTGCCTGTGTGCTGTCCCATCATCCAAAGGCGGCGCTGTTCTTCCGAGGCCTTTTGAATGGGCGCGGTTGCATAGCTCTCCTCGAAGGTCTGATCAAAGGACCGACCCAAGGCTGTGGCTGACAAGCGCCCGTCGCGGGCGTTGTGCTCGGCGACACGTTCGGCCAAAACCTGCAAGAATTTCTCGGCAGGAATGGCGCGATCCCCATAGTTTTCTGGCTTGGCTGTTGGTTTGTTGCCGACATATGCCCCAGCAAAGCGCACGTCTTTGGCGATAGAGCTGGCAAAGTCGCGAAACCCGCGCTCAATCGGTTTGGCTTGGCCGTGGGCAGGCGTCGCGAAAGTGACTTGAATGCCCAAAAGCGGCAAAACACCCAGCGGCTCATTGTCGACAATCTTGAACCGAAACCGATGCTCTGCGCCGCCTGTCATCCATTTGTTGGCAAATTCGCGCCCGTTATCAAACAGACAGCGGCGTGGGATGCCCCAATTTTCAATCAGCTCACCAAAAGCGGCCATGACCATGACTTTGTTGGGATCGTGATCCACGCGCCAAGACAGCATTTTGTTTGAATAGAGGTCTTGGAATGCAATGATTTGCGGGCGATTTATCGTCCCATCGGGCCATTCCACAAAGACGTCGATCTTGTGACAATCGGCGTTCACAGCTTCCAAAGCATGCAACCCGCTGCGGTCGCGAATTTGCGCGGGAAAACAGCGCATCAAACCCTTCAAGCCTTCGCGGGCAAAGACAGTGGTGACGCGGGGCACGTCTTTTTCTATCCGACGGATCGCTGTGCGTTCATGGACCGTGGTCCAGCCTTTGGACTTGGCCACACGCAGCGCATCGCGGTAGCAATCTTTAAATGTTGGGGCCTCTAAGCGCAGATAAAGACTGGTTAAAAACTCCATGAAAGGCCGCGTCTCAGTGCTTGATGTCGCCTTGCGTTGAACCAACCGATGGCGCGGTGCCAGATAGGCCAAGCGGTCTTCATCTGCGACGCCTTCAATCATTTTGAACCAATTGTAGATCGAGCGCGGCGAGGCCTTGGTCGTCTGCGCTGCAATCGCGTCAACAGCGGCGACCTGCGTGGTGCCGATGGAGACAAGTTCTTCGACCTGTTGAATGATCGTTAAACGGCGTGTTGCCTCGTCTTTGGTTTTCTGGGGCAAGCCGTCAAACGCCGCCCATGCGGCACCGCGTTCTGGCTTGGCATCTGCTGCGACCTCTGTGCGCGCCAAAAGCGCCTTTCGTGCCTCAAGCGGCAACACCGACCAGTGATATTGCCAGCCGCCACCGCGTCCTGCTTTGCGCTCTGCGCAACCCGCCTGCAACCGCCACGCGGCGGCCAGCAGATTGACACCTTGGCGCGTGCCGGGCAAGGTCGGCAGCTTGGAGGCTGCCAATTCGTCAGCCGACCACCAAATTTTGGATGGCTCAACGCGGCTCATGCGGATGTCCCCGCTCTTATAAAGGGCACGATTTCGGCGGCGGGCGTCGCCTCATCGCCAAGCGCGTCCAGCAGATCGCGCAGCACATCTGCGTTATCCGCCACAAAGGCGCGGCGGGCAGCCATCGGCGCGCGGGCAAAGGCGTCTTGCAAGGCGCGCAGCTTTTTGTCTGCGTCGCTGATAAGCGCATCACCGGGCTTGGCGTTGATCTGTTTGCGCGCATCCGTGGCGGATTTTGCGGTGCCTGCGGCCAGCCGTGTAACAACATCGCTGCGCTCTGTGACCTCGCCGATCTTGGAAATCTCGGTCAGGTCTTTGAGCGTCACTTGCTTGGGCGCAGCGCGCAGTTGGGTGATTTCATCGGGGTTGAGTTTTGACCCTGCAATCATCATCCGGCGCACATGTCGCTCAGATACGCCAAATTTTTCAGCGGTGGATTCAGCAAAGGACACGATGTCCGTTGCTAAACCTTGGCGCGCCAAACCACCGGCCACGCCAGCCTTCGTCTCAGGATGCAGCCGCTCGTAGACCGCCTTGCGGGTCGCCAAGAACACAGCCGTGTCCAGTGCGTTCATTTCTGCGCCAGCCAAGTTGTCGTCGATTTCCATCAACAACGCCCAATCGTCCGTCACATTGGTCCAGACCTTGGCCTCAATGTCCTCCCAACCCAAGCGGCTTGCAGCCTCGATGCGGTGACCGCCTGCGATCAAGTGCAAGGTGCCATCGTGCTTTTTGCGCACATGGATAGCGTCTTTCATCACGCCAGTCTCAGTGATCGACGCGATCAGGCTGTCCACGCCCGCCTCAACAATGGGGCGCAAGCGGTTGTCGGTTTTGACGTCGCTGATCACAACGCGGTCCATTTGCATTAGGGTTGCTTTGCTCATGATCAGACCTTTCGCGCGCTGCGTGTTGCATGTGGGGTTGCGAAATCGCCCAGATAGTCGCGTTGGCCGCGACAGTTCGGGCAAAGGCGATTGTGGATGCCTTCCGATTCAAAAACCTCAGAGCATGACATGCAGGGGCGCGGGCCGCGTTTGGCGACCTTGTCGGCCTCACGTTGCTGCTTGTTGCGCAACTGATCTGCTTCAGCGCGAAATCGGATCAACCGGCTGGCATGGCCACCGTCAGGATCAACGACAACATAGCCACCGAGAATTTGTTTCACCGTATAGCGATGCGAAAATTTGCTGTTTTGAAGGGTCATTTAAACACCTCGTTAATCAGTGGGAAAAGCCACGTTGCGGCACTCATAAGTCCAAACAAAAGCAGGCAGCCGATCAGGTCGCCGACAAAGCTGTTTTCAATGCGGGCATTGAGTGCCTTGAGCCTATTCCAAGTTGAGCGGAGGTTGGTTTTGGGGAGTGAGGGCCGTGTAAAATACATCACGCAGCCTCTTCTTTGGATGTTTTGGGGCGGGGGATGTCGGCTGGCCATTCAAGATCGGCGGGCCAGTTTTCGTGGAAAAATGCCAGCACTTTGGCGGCAGTTGCCGTCCGACAGTCGCTGCCATCCATCAAGTTTTTGAAGAAGTCGCCCTTTCTATGGACGCGCATCGAAATCGCAAAGTGCGTCACACCTTGGTGTGTTGCGAGCGTTTCGGCGAGGGTGATGAGTGCTGTTTTCTGATCCATAACCTAAGCTAGCCTGTACTGGCTTATGTAGTCAAGCCTGTACAGGCTAGCTATTGTCGAATTAGCCAATACAGGCTAATTGAAGTAATGGACCCGATTCTAGAAACCATTGATAAAGCTCTTGCAGCCAAGGGACTTTCTGATGCCGCAGCTTCAAAGCTTGCGGTGGGACATCCGTCTTTGATTAAGAACCTACGAATGCCTAGGCAGGGTGAAAAAAGGTACAATTTGCCTGCATTGATGAAGCTTGCAGACGTATTGGATTTAGAATTTTACTTTGGTTCGCCACGCGACACAGCAGGCGCAGAGCAACCGCCTGTCGCCGATCCTGAAGAATTCGCCCACATTCCGCTGCACGAGGCAAGCCTCGCTGCTGGGGCAGGGGCCGCGAATGGTGATGAGCCTATCGTGGATTACCTATCCTTTCGCCGCGACTGGCTGCGCCGCATCGGCACAGCGCCCGCAAACGCCGTCTTGGCGCGGGTCTCAGGTGAAAGTATGGAACCAACAATTTGGGCGGGTGACATGGTGCTCGTCGACAGATCGAAAACCGTCGTGCCGGTGCGAACCAGCAGCTCCAAAAAAGGCCGCAGCGCGATCTACGCCGTATTGGACGACGGCCACGCCCGCGTCAAACGCATCGAGCGCCCAAGCGAAGATCAGATTATGTTGTTATCAGACAATCCCGATTATGGACCAGAGTTTGGCGACACGAAAACACTCACCATCATCGGTAAAGTGATGTGGTGGGGGCATACGAGTAGGGATTAGTTATGCAGAAACCTAACAGACGTGAGCTGAAAGTTCTGCGTGAATTTGCAGGTACACCCGAGCCATGGGAGCGCTTTGCAGGTGCCGGTGACTCAACATTAAAAAGCCTTTTGGAGGCTGGCTGGATATGTGAAAATACTGATCTCAACTATCCCGCCGAATATTATGAAATTACTCCTGCGGGTGAAAGTGCAGCATATCAATAGCTGACTCAGCGACGACGGTCACGAGTTTGCTTTTGCTGTTTGGAAATATGTTTCGTTTTTGAGAATTGAGTTTTATTTAGATCGGGATAAATTATGAAGTCATTTTCAATCGCCATTTTATTTGCACTTCTTGCTTCAGCTGCAAGTGCAGATATCTACGCCGATTGCATGAGCGCCATTAAGACTGGCAATTTATCCGAAGCTAAAAGGCTAGGGAAAATGATGCAGGGCTTTTCGACCATTTCGGCCAGAAAATGGGAGGACGCGTCAGCGTGCGTATCCTCAGCAGAAGGCCAGGTTGTGATATACGATGCTGGCAGGGGGAATTTCCTGCCCGCCGACGAGCTTCAGAAACTCAGCGAAGAGCGAAAACAGAAGCGCGAAGAGCAAATAGTTCGAGATGAAGCCCGCCGTGCAGAAATTCGTGCTCAACAGCGTGAACAGGAGCTTGCAAAGATAGAGGTGCAGGCGCGTATCGACAAAAACAACGCTCTAATCGCGCGCGACATATATGCAGCTTGCACAGCGTTGTTTAACGATGAAAAGATTGCAGCCATGACGAACGAGATCTGCGTGGCAAGCTTTCGGCAAAACGGCCATCCAGATCTCAGTCTCCCATAAGACCTACCTCACGACAGCCCAGCATTAGCCCCCCAAAAAAAACGCTCACCATCATCTGCAAGTTGATGTGCTGTGGCATACGAATAAGGACTAAATCGAGGTCAAGTTGGTAGCTATAAGGTGTCTCGAACGGCCCATAGGGGACATTCGTATTGGGTGGTGGCGCTGCGACGCAGCTTTCCGAAAGCAGGTATTCACCTTCCTCGGCGCTTAAGGTTGCTTCCCAAACGCTGCCAAAATGCACTCTATCTGAGGATTTATCTCGAATCGAGCATCACACGCGGCATCGGATGATGAAATACGTTCAATATCAGGGAAGCGATTTTCTAATGGGCTTGGTTTTTTGCAAACAAGCGGTTCCCAAAACTCGTCGAATTGGTGGGCGGTCAAGTCAAGCACTAGATTGTCCATTTCAACCCAGTAGTGCAAACCGTCGGTACTGGAATTGTAAGCTCGTACGATCTGCACCTCCTTGTGGGGATTTGCATTTCTCAATACTGAGCCTAAATGGACTGCAACTAGCTCACAACAGTTCCAAGGATAACCATGGATGAACGGGCTATTTATGTCCTTACAATTCGCCGAGAGTGCTCTGCCTGCAGCAAGCGCAATCTCTGTTACAGCCTTAATGTTTAACATGAAATAACCCTGTACCAAGCCCTTGCGGCCCATAGCTGTCATGTGGATCCGCGTTTTTTTCGCAATGCATCTCACTATTTTGACATCAACAATTCAGTGAGTGCTTGCTGATGGTTTGTAATGATGCTTTCTATAAACTCAGTTATTTACTTTCTTTTGAGGTATTCAAATGGTCAATCAGCGGTTGGAAAAGTACGCGATTTATTCAAAGGATTTTAAGGGCTTGCCCGACGGATGGCATAATTTGAGAAGATGCAACTTTTTGGTTGGCGAAAACAGTACGGGAAAATCGAGTTTCTTACAGCTTATTGAGCTAATGGAGTCTAGGGCGCACATGGTGTTTTTGGATTTTCTTGGAACTGTCGAAGGCATTGATACAGTATCGGATGTTTGCTCAAGGATAAGCGGAGCAAAAGAGGCCACCATCGGCTTTCTCATAAAAGAGCACGCTGATGATGAAGGCAATTCAAAGATCAAAGGACGTTTGATTACCTATAAGGCGGTGAATGATAACTTTATAATAACTAAACTCACGGCAATTCAAGACAATGCAGCATTGAGGCTAAAGCGCCAAACTAAGAAAATATCATATAGAAGCGATGTTTTTCAATATAACCCTGAACTACTACACACTCAAAACGGACGGAATCTTGAAGAACTGCACTATAATACTTCAGATAGATTTAGGGGGCATCACGAGGTAGAGTGGGACCTTCAACCAGATAGTTGGCAATGGGTTGACGCTATGAACGCCGCAGTCCGCTCGGAAGAGACTAAATCCAAAATTCGAGCCATAGGTTATCCCCCGCTGGGCTGCTTTTCACACGGCCCAATGCGCGCCAAAACACGACGCCTGTATCACGGCGAAAGATCCCGCTTTAGCAAGAGTGGCGAGCATACCCCATTCATGCTGCGCGATGTGCTCCAGCATGACCCCGCACTTGCAGAAAGCATAAATGACTTTGGCCGAGTCAGCGGTCTTTTTGATGAAATTACGGTTAGCGCGATCAAGACTAAAGTCAACGACAAGCCCTTCGTCCTTCAAGTTAGGAAGGGGGAAAAGTACTTTTACGTTGACGAATTAGGGTTCGGAGTTGGGCAAATACTTCCAATCGTTTCGGACATTTCCGTGCAGCCAGCTGGTACATCGTTTTTGGTACAGCAACCTGAGTTGCACTTGCATCCTAAAGCCCAAGCTTCGCTCGGTGATTTGTTTTATAGAGCGGCGTCTGCAGGAGGTACCCTCGTAATAGAAACGCACAGCGACTTTCTAATTGATCGCTACCGAATGGCAACGTCACAGAATAAGGAGCAAATTCGAAGTCAGTTGATCTATTTTGACAAGTCAGTAGACGGTGGAAACGTTTGTTATGAAGTCGAAATCAATCCGGATGGATCGTATGGCGAGTTACCTGAGAATTTTAGAGACTTTTTCGTGCGTGAAAGCATGGCAAAATTTGAGACATTATAATGCCCGATTATATTCTAGACACATGTGTCGACATTAATCCAAAGTACGCAAATTATCCAAAGTACTTTTTTGAAGACCTTTGGAAAAACATGAATATTAATTTGGTTACTGGTGGAACCGTTAACTTATCAGAGATCAAAAAAAAGGAAAAACTGCGCGAACTAATTAATGAATTTAAGACCCGAAACCAAGTTATCGAAATTGACAATACTCGAGTTGACGATGCAGAGAACCGGTTGAAAAGTCGTGTTGAGCAAAAATGTGAATCCTGTCCAGAAGAATGCGACGACCTTCATATTTTCGCTTTGGCAAAAATCAGCGGTTGTTTGAATGTGATTACCCGTGACAATCGAATAGCTCTTTGTCGTAAAAAAATACGTGATGAGGTTGGGCACGACTATTGCCCCAATATTCGAGTGATTCAAAATGAAGGTGCGTACAAAGACACAAAGGCGTGAATTGTAAGAGTTTACAATAAGCCATTCAAATCAAGTTTGGCGTTTGCAGGCTCATTCTTACTCCTGTTTTGACGGATTGTTGCAACCGCAGCGAAAGTCCGGTTTCCGCCCACAATGTTCTTTATAAATTTCAACTGGCGTTATGGAGCATGATTTTTCTAGGCTTAGGCTGATAATGGTCAATATGTTGCTTTCGGCCCAGAGCCGCCATTGACCACATGTCCAATTGCTGCATCGCAGCTTCCCCTAAGCAGACATTGACCCGTTAGCGCAGCATTTTGACGTGCTGGATGGCGGCATCGCGGGACAAAGTTGCCGTTGAGCCGTCTCTAAAAACAGCCGACTATTGCAGATGCAGTCAGCTTGCCTTGGATACGTTCAACGTTGCGGGGATCCGATACATCGACACACCCAATCTCGTGTATTTCTGCTGCCTCGATCATCGACGTGTTGTCTCGAATTGAGCGTTCCACAAACGCATCAACCACGCTACGCATATCAGATGATAGCTTGACGTAACCAGAATTGACACGGACCCGCTGCTCAATGAATGTCGCTGGTGCTGTCAAGAAAATGCGCGCGTACTGATTAGCTGGAAGCTTCGATAGAAACTCTGGTCTTAACGCTGACCCCTCCAAAATATAAGGGTTTCCAGCATCATGCTGATCCGAGAGAAAGCGTTGGATACCCGGCCACATATTGTCGTGATGATGTAGCAGAAATGTAAAGATGCTTTCCGGCGACAACGAATTGTAGAATTCGGCAACATGAGGTCGTGTCTTCGGCCAAGGCCTACCGGGATGCCGAGCCATCTGGTCGGTGGAAAATACCTCCCATCCAAGCGCCTCACCCAGAGCCTTCGCGAGTGTTGATTTCCCAACATGCGAAGCGCCACCAATAAGGATGTTCTGAAATGTCTGGGCCATTCGTTATCATAGCTCGAACCCGTAGAACCAGTCGAGCAACTTTTGGGCTCAATGCCGACCTTTGCTGCGTTTGCACACGAAATCAACGCCAAATAGGAAGGCGAGAGGCAGCAATGCGGACAAAGGCGTCATTCAGATTTGATGAACTCGGGCTTGAACTGTAGGTCTGCACGTTCACGCTCAGACATTCGTGCGATATCGGGATGTGATAGAGGATCTCGGTACCAGTTGGCCTTAGTGTTGCGTGTCGCCCCCTCTAGGAGCCAGTTTTTTTCAATAATCTTGAGAATTGTGATGATAGCGTTTTTCATAAAATCATATTTCACTGAAATATGCGCTTCTTGGAATCGACTTCGCGATGAAGTTAGTTTAGAAAAACTAAATGCAAAATCTAAACTCGATCCCTCTCTCAGCACTCAGGGCCGTCGAGGCCATTGCCCGCAGCGGCACGCTTGGACGTGCGGCTGACGAACTGGGTGTTACTGCCGGAGCTTTGAGTCAGCGACTGGCCAAAGCGGAAGCGGCATTGGGACAGACCTTGTTCATCCGCACCTCTTCGGGTCTCAAACCCACCAAGATATGTGCAGAGATCGCGCCGCGCCTAACGCGCGCCATCTCGGAACTATCCTCTGTCGTATCGGACATACGAGCGCCAAAAGACAATGCTCTGACTGTTTCGGTAGCACCAATCTTTGCAAGCCGTTGGCTTATTTGGAGAATAAATAAGTTCAATTTGCAAAATCCAAACATAAGTCTGCGAATCGTGCCATCGATGGAAGTGGTCGATCTGGACGGTTCCGAGGTTGATATCGGGATACGTGTCGGCGAAGGTTCTACAATCGGAAGAAGGGCAGTCAAGTTGCTGGACCAGCGTGTTTTTCCTGTTTGCACACCAGAGATCGCACGGACAATCCATACACCCGCAGATATCTTGAAGCTGCCCGTCATTCGGGAAAACGAGAAGCTGTATGGATGGAAAAGTTGGATGTCCGATCAAGGCATGGAAGGACAAAACTTGCCGTCTGGGCCAACCTATGCGGATGCATCCCTGTGTTTAGATGCGGCGATGACTGGCCAAGGTGTATTCATGGCATGGGAGACCCTCGCGTGTGATGCTCTGGAACGAGGTCAGGTCACGTCTCCGTTCAAGCAGAGATCGCTGACCGGGGCGACCTATTGGTTTGCCACAAGCCATCACTCAGCCCGAAAGCAAAGCGTAAAAAAGTTTAAGGAATGGCTAGAGGCAGAATTGGCGTGTTCTATTAACTACTGGAACAGCAGCTCGGATTAGAGAACTGTCACTTCGGGCTCGTTGCTGCCGTTCGCTGCACGTGCGAACCGTTCTGAGTGCATTCTAATGGCTGAAGGCCTGCTTCGCGGACAAAAGCGATCTTCGGTATTGGAGGAAATTGGCAACGGGTTTATCCTGAACTTCGCATCTCATGGAAGGTTCGTACACTTGCCTAAAGTCCGTATCGCAGCCGCGCAGGCCCCCGAAATCCACAAAGATATTCCGAGAGCATTGGAGTTTCTCCACTCAACTTCTGAGCGTGCCAAAGCAAAGCAAGCACATTTGTTGGTTTTTCCTGAGGGTTTCTTACAGGGCTATATTGTTGAAGAACAGCAGGCCCGAGAGGTGGCCATTGACCTCAGTTCTCAACGGTTTCTCGAACTATTAGAGAAATTTCCGCCCTCTGGACCGATGTTGGTAGTTGGCATGATCGAGTTAGCCGACGAAAAGCTATATAATACTGCTATAGTTGTTAAAGATCAGGGCCTTATTGGAAGGTATCGAAAGCAACATCTTTTACCAAGAGAGGTAGCCTTCACTAAGGGGAAGGACTTACCAGTATTTGAGGTTCATGGCCTCAGATTTTGCATAAATATATGTTATGATACAAATTTTCCTACCCTTGCGGAGCAGGTCTCTCGGAAGGGTGCCGAACTAATTGTTTGTTGTGCAAACAACATGCTGAAGCACGACACAGCCGAAAAATACAAATGGCTACACAATTCGGTGCGCGGGCAACGCTGCCACGAGAGCGCATTGTGGCTCATATCATCTGACGTCACCGGCGAGCGCGAAGATTACTTAGCTTTGGGGCCTACCGCGGTCCTCAATCCTGACGGTGACGTCGCAGAGCAATTGCCATTGGGACAAGTCGGCATGCTGGTGTTTGATCTACCTTACGTAAAATGAGCGTGGCTTGGACGATGTAGGTTAGGGCTCGGTGCTGCCGTTCGCTGCGGTTGAATGTGCCAAGTGCTGCCGAACGTCTGCTTTCTCATGCGGCGAACCTATATTTCGCAAATGCGGCGAACGACCGCTTCCCGCCCTTGATGTCGTGCCTTTCAGCCGACTAACCCAAAAACCTCTTTCAAGTTCAGCGTTCCCTCATCCGCGCGCAAAAATATTTATGTCTTTGATTTATAGTCGTTTATCTCTTTCTGGAAAGTGTTGGGCAAACTCGCAAGGCCTCTTTCCAGTTCAGATTGCATTTTTGACGCCAATTTCCAATTAAAGGGCTGCTTAAAACGCCTCAACCCCCTTATTTAACGGCCTATGAAGCGGGCAGGAGGGTTTGCAAGGTTTGGTGTCTGCAATGGTGCATTTACCTTACATAATCGGCCTTATGAGGCTTACTGCAGGACTCTGCGTCTGTCTATCAGTTGACCCATCCATGCCGTCGATAGCCTTGTAAATAAGGCTTTTAACCGTCTTTTATTGGCTGTTCCCACTTATTCCCGCTTACTGCAGGTTTCTCTGTCTCACTACAGACACCAATAGTTGCAGCAAACGTATTTTTGAATTTGCGCTGTTTTAACGAACAGAATTGGCTTCTAAAATCCCAAACCTGAATCGTTGCGCCAATCCCTGTTTTCGAGTTGGGTAGGGCAATCACATTTTCAGGAGATATATTATGACCAAAGATGACGGGAAGTCGAAGCCGACAAAAGACGATGAAGAGCAGATCGCGTTGAACTCTCAAGAACCAACACCTCAAGAGACGATCCTGAGCGTGCCACCCAAGCCAAAGAAGAGGTCTTAGCGGGCCCGCATAGATATTTCTGATATTTCTGACGCAGGGATGAACGTGACCTCAGCCCCAAAATCGTTATGCGGATGCGGGCTGCACTCTTCCCA
>NZ_JBBMQI010000012.1:0-97497 GCF_038899935.1 Pacificibacter sp. AS14 | reverse complement strand
TGGAAAAGCCCCGTCGCATTCGAACGGAAAGTGGCCTAAACGAGCACTTGGGGCGGCACAGAAACGTGACAGGTCCAATATGACTTCTGCGCTGTCTTCACTTCCTAGGCAGGAAGCACTATTCGTCGGCGAAGCAGCCGCTCTCCCAGCTCGAATTAAAATCAATTCTCTGTCTGAAGACAAGCTCCCTGATTCAAATGACATTTCATTTGCAAAAGCATGGTCAAAGGATACCCCCGATGACGCCTTCTTGGACCAAATTTGCAAAAACATGCAGTCATGAGAGCCAGAGGCCGGAAACAAAACACAGAACATACCAAGTCAATGTCGGCTTTTTATGGGAATGTGGCAACCCATTCGCATCCGCAGCGAATGCCTCCTATCCGCCCATATGGCGCATTCTATCTGACCGGGCTCTCGTGAACCAGGCCGCTTCGCGTTTTGGCCATACGGCTTCGCTCCCTTGCGCAAAGGCTGGGGCTGCCGCCCCAAGCGCACGCCGCAAAAAATAGACGGTCTCCCGAGGCTCTTCGCTGCGCTCATACGCCCGCCGTCGATTTTTGGCTTTGTTTGCCCCCCGCTTCTCGGCGAAATCCAAGGGTTGCATGCGCAACTCCTGTTTTAGAGGAGAAGAAAATGGGGAGCAAGCCACATCGGGCAGTGCTTAAATGTTTGTTGCGCGCCTTGGCTGTAAAAGTAGGGTTGAATCAACTGAAGTGTAGCCTATTTAGGTTCTTCAATTGACATCAAGTGCTTAGCTTCTGGATCGGGAACAGGCTTGTTCTGCTGTGCTAATCCGTATGGCACGCTCGCCAGAGCGAAAGCAAATACCAATGCCTCGACCGCAGTCCCATATCTCTCGCCAACAATTACTCTTAACAACTAAACCTCGATTTTTTTTGCATTCTCCCAGACTTTGTTGAAATGGTCAAGAAATACACTGTAAGTATCTGAATCATATGATAATTCAACCTGCGGAGCTGAAACAGCATCTAATTCTGTTAGGAATGGACTTACAAACATAGAGTTGCTTGTCCCATAAATACAAACGCCGGGCGACCTATCATACACTCTAAGTTCCGCTTGTCCATTAGCTGCAATGTCCACAAAGCTCCGAAATCTTGAGATACAGCTATGTTCTATTTCACTGATAAAAGCTTCCGAGTTTGCATGAACATTTCTCGTTTCGGATGTGCGGATATCAACGAAGGATGAAGCAGGATCAAGAATTAATAACTTTACATTTCCCCCTCGATTCAGCGTGTCAATTATTGCTGGGCGTAACCCTGTAAGATTAGGTGCATAGGTTTGAAGTATAAAGATATCCTGCGAACTTCTCGCGGATTTGACAAATAAGTTTCTATCGAAGCTCGCATGAACCGATTTTAGGCCTGAGCTTTTTATGTCTAGAGAACGTCTTACTGATTCATCGACGGAATTTGCGATTGTTTGGCTCAACTGGGTTTCTGTTTCTTTGCGTAAGGCAATGTCGAAGAGATAGACCGTAAGGGCAGTAGACATTAGCGCTGACAGGATCGAAAAGCCAACGATCAATATTGCGTCGAAGTTTGAGTGAGATTGATAATTTAGATAAAGGAACAACATCCCAGCAGCTGAAAGGAATGCAACGAACAAGCAAAACGCGGCTAATTTATATCCAAAGGGGCTAATAATCATGGTCGCCTCATTATTTATAATATGTAGAGCTGGCCTTCTTCGTAAATATTTAAGAACTATTCGATCTCATTCAATGCTGCGTGGATGCCTATGAGTTAAGATTCATGGAGTATGTATTAGCAATGAGGCTATGATTTGAATATTGCTTATAATAAAGGCGCGCGTTGTTTCTTGCTCGCTTGGCCTTATCAAGAGTTGTGATCTTTAATCAAATTCACTTCGTCTAGCACGATCAGCGGCTCAAATCCGGCCCGTCGCGGCTGCGCTTGGGGCGTGGCGATGTGCTTTGGCGCTTTCGTTTCCTCATATATGCATCGCGTTTGGCGTCCTTTGACGGTTCTTCCTCTGTTGGCTTTTTTAGGTTCTGGATATCTTGCCGTAGCTCGCTGCGGCTTTCTTTAAATTGGCGTCGCAGGGTTTGTTCTTTGCTCAACACCTCAAGATTTGAGTGCGTTTGAACTTGTGCAACTTGTTTGAGCTGTACCTGATCCCGCACAACCGCTTGCTTGGCTTCAAATTCATTCTTTGCAACGATCTTGCGGCGTTTGCCCGTGATCCGGTCCAGCAGCCCCGCAAGCCCTTTGCGCAGCCGTGCGTTGCGTTCAGCCTGTGCATGCGCCCGTTTCGCCTTTTGCTCCGCCGCAACCTTGGCAAGGTGCTCATGATGGGCGCGGGCTTGCTGCTCTTTTTGCCGCGCCAGTTGCGACGCCTTGATACGTTCTTGCTCCGTTTGTTGGCGTTCCAGCTCAGCCAGTCGCTTTGCCACAACATCCTTGGCGGCACGTTCGGCTTGCGCCACTGACGGCAAGACGTTCAGATCGCCCAAGCGGGCGCGGACGTCTTTTGCCTTCACGCCTGTCCAGCGCGAAATCGGATAGACTTCCCCTTTGTAATCGACGGCGACATGGCCGCGTCGATCCCCCCGCGCCAGATGAAAGCCGCGTTCTTGCAAGGCATGTTCAAAGGCAGGTTTGGAATCCGACATCGCCCATGTGTCCTGAAACATGGCTTTGAGCTTGGCGGGGTCTTTATCTGCCCGTTTGGCCTGCTGCCATTCAGCAAGGCTATAATTGCGCGGATCGCGAAATTCGGTGCGCTCAAACCCGCGCGGCATCACCCAGCCATGTTCGCGATAAAGCTCGCGCGACAAATCTTGCATTTTCCGCTTTGTGAAGGACAACTGCACCGCCTTCATATTCTCGGTATCCACGCGGCACCACACGGCATGCGCATGCGTGCGCCCGTTCTTTGTGTGTAGCACGATGGCGCGCGGTTGCCCCACGAGCCCCAGCCGTACTTCGACTTTATCAGCGGTCTCTTCAAAGAGTTCGGGCGAGGTGTTGGCCTCATGCGGCGGGTTCAAACTCAGGCTGAACAGATGCTGTTTGCAGCGCGTTGCCCGCGACATGGCATAGGATTCCTGAAACGCAAATTGCAGATCATCGGACGCGAAGCCGCGTATTTGGTGGACCTGCACGTGTTCATTCTCGTCCTTCATCAAATGAAGGGCGAGGTTCTTGCCGCCTCCGCGTTGATTGCCGACAAGGATCATGAGCTATGCTTTCAAGCCGAGCGCTTTGACCAGTTCAGTACGGATCAGGGCGACATTATTGCAGGCCGCGCGAATATCCCGCTCGGTCTCTGACGAGGCGACAAGCCGTTGGGCCTCAATCGCAAGCAGCAGCGCCGACAGGCGCGTTTGAAGGTCAGAGCGCCCAAGCAAACTCAGCGCTTTGGCGAGCGCCTCGTAATCCTGCACCTTGCTTTTGCGCGGCCGCTTGCCCGCAAATAGGCATTCTTTCACATAGCTGTTGAGCGACTGCCCCGCCGCCGCCTTTTCCAGCTTTGCCCGTTCGTCTTCACTCAGGCGCACCGACAGCGGGGAAGGGCGTTTGCGTTTTTTCGCTGGTGTCGGTTCTGGTGATTGCGCCGCAGTCGTGAACCGTCCTTTGAGATGTTCCATCATCGTCATGGCTGCAACTCCTCATATTCGAGGCCGCTTGATGACAGCACTTCTTCCCAGTCTTGCAGCGCTTCAAAGACAGCGCTCAAATTATCGCAAGGAAGCTGCTCAGGGTCGAGAAGTAGGTTCGATGTTGATCCCGTCGAGGGCACCATTTTCACATCCAGTAATATCCCAAGACATCCGATAAGCCCTTTGTTATAAGGGTTTTGCGGCGTTTCTTTGTCCGATGGTGTTTTAGGCCGTCCGATACGATGCCCCCAGATTGGGGGGCTTTTTGGGGGCTCCGCGTTGGACGTGAAAAAACGAGGCCCCCAATGCCATTAAGTGATTCAAAGATTCGGAATTTAAAACCCATAGATAAATCTTTCAAAGTTTCTGACTTTGAGGGGCTCTATATTTTGGTCAAACCCAATGGCTCTAAGCTTTGGAATTTCAAATACCGTTTGCACGGCGCAGAAAAGAAATTATCGATTGGGGCCTATCCCGATATTACTTTGTCGCAAGCTCGTAAAATTAAATCAGAGGCGCGCGCACAGGTCGCGGCGGGCATTGATCCTAGCGAAGCCAAGCAAGAAGCCAAGGCCCAAGCCCGCGAAGTTCATGGCAACACCTTTGAGAAAATTGGCGCGGCGTTTTTGGCCAAACAACAGATCGAAGGCAAATCCAAAGCCACGCTGGACAAGACCGCCTATCACTTGAAATTGGCGAACACCGCTTTTGGTCGCAAACCGATCACTGAAATCACAGCGCCAATGATTTTGAAATGCCTGCGTAAAGAAGAGGCCAAGGGCAATTATGAAACGGCACATCGCCTGCGCGCCCGCATCGGCTCCGTGTTTCGTTATGCCGTGGCCAGCGGGCTTGCGCTAATTGACGCCGCTGTTATCCGTCTAAATTCACACTTAAACAGGAGCGCCCAATGATGCGCAAAATCAACGAAGAAAACGAACGAATGAAGCGCCGTTATTTGCAATATCGCAAAAGGGCACAACGCAAAGACTTAAAGTCGGTTCAAAAAGATGCTGAAGGCATTCTCAGGTTTGAGCAAAGCACAGGCTTCAAAAGCTTTAAGCGATTTCACATCGAACAAGCAATCAAGTTCCAAGACCAACTGGAAAATGAAGTGAGTAAGGCGACGGGCAAGCCTCTGTCCAAATCCACCATTCGCAGCATTCTGATGGCCAACAAACGGTTCTTCTTTTGGCTTGCAGATCAAAGCGGATACAAAAGCCGCATTCGTCATTCCGATGCTGACTATTTCAACATGGATGCCAAAGGTGCGCGGGTGGCCAGTGCTGTGCGCGATACGCCTTATCCGTCGATGGAAATGGCTCGCCACGCGTTCTCATATATGCCCGAGGTCACTGAGATCGACAGGCGCAACAAAGCCCTGTTTGCGTTCTTTATGCTGACAGGCGCGCGGGACGGTGCAGTGGCGTCTTTGTGCCTCAAACACATCAACCTGATAGACGGCTGTGTGTATCAGGATGCGCGTGAAGTGAAGACCAAGAATGCCAAAACAATCACAACGTATTTTCTGCCTCTTGATGCTGAATATCTGGCTACGTTCACGGCTTGGGTCACCTACTTGCGCACTGAAAAGCTCTTTGGCCCTGATGACGCCTTGTTCCCGCCGCCGCAGATTCAGGCCGTAGACGGCGCTTTCACAGTGACAGGCCTCAAACGCGAGATTTACCAAAACGCCAATGCCATCCGTGCTGCTATCAAAGACGCTTTCCTGCGCGCTGATCTACCCCAATTCACCCCACATGCCTTTCGCAAAACCTTGGTCAAATGGGCCGACACTGCCTATCCAACCCGCGAAGCCTTCAAAGCCTTTTCGCAAAACATAGGCCATTCCAGCGTCATCACCACCGTCAGCGCCTATTGCCCTGTTGCGATTGAACGCCAAGCCGAGTTGATAAAAATGAAGTCCTAGATTGAAACTCTTTGAAATGCGTGGCTTACTCCGAGGATAAGATTATTTATTTTGGGGAAACGCGTGGATATTGAAGCGTTTATTGAGCGTTGGCAGGGGTCTGGTGGTAGCGAAATGGCCACCGCGCAGACCTTTGCTATTGAGCTAACAGACCTTTTAGGGGTCGAACGCCCATATGTGTCCGACAAAGATGGCGACTTTCTGGACTATCGCTTTGAGCGCCCTGTCACGCTGACTCATACGGGGCGGACGCGCAATGGGCGGATTGATCTATACAAAAAGGGCCATTTTATTCTTGAGGCCAAACAGTTCACCTCGCTCGATACCAAAGACAAAAACACTCTTGAGATGTTTGTCGCCAAAGACGCGCCGAAACAATCGGGACATGGCACACGCGGCACAGCCAAATTCGATGACACCATGCTCAAGGCACGTAACCAAGCCGACAACTATGCCCGCGCTGTGTCCAAAGAGGATGGCTGGCCACCCTTTTTGATGATTGTCGATGTTGGCCATGTGATCGAGCTTTATTCTGATTTCTCAGGCCAAGGGCAAGGCTACACACAGTTCCCAGATGGCAACCGCTATCGCATCTATCTTGAGGATCTGCGCCAACCTGAAACGCTTGATCTGTTGCGGGCCATCTGGACCGATCCGCAAAGCCTTGATCCGTCGCTTAAATCTGCAAAAGTCACCCGTGAGATTGCCGAACGTCTGGCTGAATTGGGCAAAAGCTTTGAAGGCCAAGGCCATGACAGCGAAACGGTTGCGCGGTTTTTGATGCGCTGCCTGTTTTCGATGTTTGCCGAAGACGTCGACTTGATCCCTATGGGCAGTTTTACCGAACTGTTGAAAAAGTTACGCGGTCACCCAGAACATGCCGAGCCCTCGCTGAAAGGCCTGTGGCAGACCATGGATGGCGGCGGGTTTTCTCAAGTGCTTATGCACGACCTCAAACGGTTCAACGGTGGGCTGTTCAAAGACGCAGATGCGCTGCCCTTGGACAACGTGCAACTTGGCCTGTTGATCGAAGCAGCCGAAGCCGACTGGAAACAGGTCGAGCCCGCTATTTTCGGTACCCTGCTAGAACGCGCTTTAGATGCCAAACAACGCCACAAACTGGGCGCGCATTATACCCCGCGTGCCTATGTTGAACGCCTTGTCACACCGACGATCATGGAGCCCTTGCGCGATGATTGGCGCAATGTGCAGATCGCTGTGCAGCGTTTGAACGCCGATGGCAAAACCGATAAGGCGCTCGATCTGGTCAAGGATTTTCACCACAACCTGTGCGAAGTGCGCGTTTTGGACCCCGCCTGTGGTTCGGGCAACTTCCTATATGTTGCTTTGGAAATGATGAAACGGCTTGAGGGCGAAGTCACCAGTTTGATGGATGAACTTGGCGAGGCCCAAAGCTCTTTCATCACTGTCGATCCGCACCAGTTCCTTGGCATCGAGTTGAACACTTGGGCCGCCAATGTGGCTGAGCTTGTCCTGTGGATCGGCTATCTGCAATGGCACTACCGCACCCATGGCATCGCCGCCCCGTCGGAGCCCGTGTTGCGTGATTTCAAAAATATCGAAAACCGTGATGCCGTGCTGGAATGGTCCGAACACACGCCACGTATCGATGAAAGCGGCGCGCCTGTGACCCGTTGGGACGGGGTGACAACCATCCGCCACCAAGTTACGGGCGAAGAGGTACCAGACCCCACCGCGCGCATTGCCGTCTATGACTATGCCAAGCCCAAACCGACCAAATGGCCAGAGGCGGAGTTCATCGTGGGCAACCCGCCGTTTATTGGCGCATCCCGTCTGCGGGACAGTCTGGGCGATGGTTATGTCGAAGCCCTATGGTCCGCCTACCCCAAAATGCCGCAATCTGCGGATTTGGTGATGTTCTGGTGGGACAAGGCGGCTTTGGCCGCACGTGGCTGGAATGCCAAGACGGGCAAAGGCACGCGGCGCTTTGGATTAATTACTACCAACTCTCTGCGTCAGACGTTAAATCGTCGTGTGTTAGAACCGCATCTAAACGATCCGAAAAAGCCGCTGTCACTGTTGTTTGCGATACCGGATCACCCTTGGGTGGATACATTGTATGGCGCAGCCGTGCGGATAGCTATGACCGTTGGGGCGGCTGGCAATCGTACTGGGCATTTACTGACTGTGACCAGTGAAAGCAAAGACAAAGAAGATGTGGATGGACGCATTGTCAGCTTTGACCGTCAGGATGGCAAGATATTTGCGAACTTACAGATTGGGGCTGATGTGGCTGGTTCCAAGGCTTTAACTTCAAATGAAAAACTTGCTGTAAAGGGCATGCAATTGAACGGCCAAGGCTTTATTTTAAGCGAAGCTGAAGCAAGGCCTTATTTTGAAGAGTATGGGGAAGCTATCACCCCTTATCTTCGAAGATATATGAACGGTTCAGATCTAACAAACAATAAGCCCGCAAGGTATGCTTTTGATCTTTACCCGATGACGCGGTCGGAACTAAAGTTAGCATTTCCAAAAGTCTACCAATTGCTTTTTGACCGAGTTAAGCCTGAACGTGATGAAAACCCAATTCCATTTCGCAGAGACAATTGGCAATGGTTTGGAGCAACACATAGAAATTATAGACAGGCATTAACCGGCTTGGAGCGTTATATTGGGACGACCCGCACATCAAAATTTAGGCTGTTTCAATTTCAAAACGGGAAGACAATAAGTGAAAGTAAAATTGTTGCTGTTGGGCTCTCAGATGCTTGTCAACTTTCGATACTGAGTGGAAAAATACACACGGTGTTTTCTCTTGCAGCGGGCGGTTGGTTGGGGATCGGAAATGACCCAACATATAATCATACTGACGCTTTCAATAAATTCCCCTTCCCAGACCTCACAGACCCGCAACGCATCCACCTGCGCCAGCTTGGCGAAGACCTCGACGCGCATCGCAAGCGCCAACAGGCGGCGCATCCGAAGCTGACCTTGACCCAAATGTACAACGTGTTGGAAAAGCTGCGCGCGGGCGATGATATCGAAGGCAAGGACAGAGAGATTTACGACCAAGGTCTCATCGGTATTCTGCGTGATCTGCATGATCAAATCGACGCCGCTGTGGCCGATGCTTACGGCTGGCCACAAGACCTCAGCGATGAAGATATTCTGATGCGACTGGTTGATCTCAACAAGGAGCGCGCCGAAGAAGAAGCGCGCGGTCACATCCGCTGGCTGCGCCCTGAGTATCAAAACCCAACAGGCGTGCAGGTGGAAAAAGGCAAAACCGCCGATATGGATCTCGGCGTTGTTGCCAAGGTCGAAAAAGCCCCATGGCCCAAAACCATGCCCGATCAAATCGCCGCCGTGCGCGAGGCTCTGGTGGATATGGGCGAGGCGTCCCCCGAACAAATCGCCCGCCGTTTTTCCCGTGCCCGCACCACAGCCGTGCAACCTTTGTTAGAAAGTTTGGCAGCGCTTGGGCAGGCGGATAAATTGGATGACGGCAAATTTGCCGCTTAATTTGAAGATAGGACATGGACGTGCGCAGATTTGAAGTCGACCAAGACAGCCTGCCAGATTTGGCGGGCATGATGCTGGCCACGGTTGAGGCCCTGCGCGTGCTTGGCGGGTCTGCAACGATTCAAGAACTGGATGAAGAGGTCATATCGCTGGAAGGCGTCACAGAGGCCGAGCAAAGCTACATGATGGCCAATAACAATATGCCTCGTGTGAATTACTATCTGTCATGGGCGCGCACCTATTTGAAACGGGGGCAGGCGTTGGAAAACTCTGCGCGTGGCGTTTGGGCGCTGACGGAAACGGGGACGAAAATACTGGATGTTGCCGCAACGCGCGCGATTTATGATCAGGTCACCCAAGAAGAAAAAGAACGGGCAAAGGAAAAGCGCCAAAAGGAACGAGAGCGCCTGCAAGCGAAGCGTGACAAGCCAAAGCGCAAAGCGCCTGAGATCGAAGTGATCACGCAAGAAGAGCCGGACATTCACGATGATTGGAAGTCTAGACTTTTGGATGTGATGAAAGCCATGGCTCCCGACGCGTTTGAACGCTTGGCACAAAGACTGTTAAGAGAAGCGGGCTTTGTCAAAGTCGAAGTGCGCGGCAAATCGGGTGACGGCGGGATCGACGGCGTGGGCGTGCTCAGGGTCAATTTGGTCTCTTTCCAAGTCTACTTTCAATGCAAACGCTATAAAGGCAGTGTGGGCTCAAAAGAGATCAGAGATTTCCGAGGCGCATTGGAAGGCCGCGCAGACAAGGGGCTGTTTATAACAACGGGCCATTTCACCAGCCAAGCCTCAGAAGAAGCGACACGCGACGGTGCTAAGGCAATCGACCTGATAGATGGCGAGCGCCTGTGCGATCTGTTGAAAGCTAACAAGCTAGGAGTGCAGACAGAAATGGTCGAACAAGTGACTGTCGATCCGCAATGGTTTGACGGCGTTTGACTTCAGTATACAGAGGGTAAATTCCCCTTTGGGGGCCTCAGAGGGGGCTTTGGTATAAATCACATTTATTTTATTTATTTATATCAAGCTACTAGTTCTTGAATGTGTGTCCGTGTGGGAGTAAATTCCCTTTGCCCTTATAAATAAGGGGTTTAACAAAGGTTTAGGCATAGCTTTACACCCCCATTTTCCCCTAAGTTGACCAAGCATTACGAATAAATTACGAATTAACGTATTCGTTTTTAACTCAGGTAGTGTTTCGTGGCGACATTTCAGAGGCTCGCAAATGGCAAGCATCAAGCTCAGATTTATGTGAAGGGCACGCGCAAGTCGAAAACCTTTCGCCTTAAATCAGATGCCAAGGCTTGGGCCGATGACGAAGAGCATGCGCTGCGCCATGGGGCGAAAGCTGTCAGCAACTTCAAACTCTATGATGTGTTCGACAAATATGCCCGTGAGCATTCGCACAAAAAACGTGGGGCGCGATGGGAAATCGTGCGACTTGAAAAGCTGAAACGTGACCCGATCGCACAGATCAAACTCACAGATTTAAAACCAATCCATTTTGCCGATTGGCGCGACGCGCAATTGTGCGCATTGGCGGCGGGCAGCGTTATTCGCGAAATGCAAATCATGAGTGTGGCGCTGAACGTGGCGCGGCGCGAATGGGGCTGGATCGATGCCAACCCTTTGTCAGAGGTGCGCAAGCCGCCAAAAGCCCCCGCACGCGATCGCTTGGTCTCACGTGATGAAATCAGCAAGCTATTGGAGGTTGGCTTGATTGTCGAAGAAAACACGCCTGAGCTGTTCTTTGGCAATCCGCAACATGAGCGGACCAAAAACTTTCTTAGTCAAATCGCCTAATGGTGGTTTAAAACAAGATATCCGCCGCTGACGGCGACCAAATTGATCTGGGCCAATGGTGGATTTTTTGCGCTCTAAGCTGTTGTGAGTCTAAGCCGTATGAGCTTCGATCAAGGCAGCTAAAAAGGCTTCCGCTTTACGTTCGGGTTGATGCCGCTTTCGGGTGATGGCTGCAAAGGGAACGGAATAGGCAATTTCATCTGCAAAAAGCGGCCAAAAATTATCACTTCCCCCAATGCCATAGATGATGTGATCTGCCAAAAATCCGAGATAACGACCAGATTGCACCAAAAGGGCTAGGGCTTCTTCGTCTTTCACGCTGGCGGCACGCTCTAAACCCAGCATATTGGTCGCGCGCATGTTGGGTGAGTTAAAAGAATAGCCCGCGTATTTATGCTCAGTCAAAACCAGCTTTGGATCAAGGCCTTGGGTGTCACATCCGAACAGCGGGTGACCTTTGCCGCAGTACAGGGTCATATTGGCCGAGTAAATTTCCGTATAAATCAGCATCGACGATGTTTGATAAATTGGCATAACAGCCAGATCAAGCGAGCCGTTGACCACATTGGCCTCAAGCGCTGTCAGCGTGTCGACAGATATTTCAAGCGAAACATTCGGCGCGATCGTGTCGAACTTTTCGATGGCGCGATCAATTTGCGCATTCGGGTTGGTGGACGATTGATCATACAACCCAAACCGAATGGTGCCAGACAGATTGCTTTGGATCGCATCTACGCCAGAGCGAAACTCATCAATATGCGCCAAGAGTTGCGAGGTGAGTTGCAGCACCTGTTCGCCTTCTGGTGTGAGGTTGAAACCAGAAGGGCCACGGTTGCACAAACGCAATCCAAGCCGCGCCTCAAGATCAGAAAGATGGCGCGATATCGTCGACTTGCCGATGTTCAATTCAAGTTCGGAAGCGGCGACACCATTGCAGGCTGCCACGACAACGAAGACGCGTAGAAGGCGGATGTCGACGTCCCCAAGGGACTTTAGGATTGCCTGTCTTGCCAACTCATGGTTTCCATTTTGTGCAACCTTAAGAGTAAAGGTTGTAAATTACCAAACCAAACTTTTCGGTTAACGTAAAGATAGGTGCTCAAGAAAATAAAATTCCCCAGCGACAACTCTATCCAATTAAATGATTGAGAGCGCATAACACCAAGCACCTTTTTAACCAACAAAGAGGAAATTATGTCCCTAAAACCTCCCTTAATGGACTTGCCGATTGAGACATCCGATAGCGGATTCTACACTGGCTTTAGTAAAAGTGTTTCTATCTACTCGAAAATAATTGTCGCGATCCTTGTGATCTGGGCCGTTGTATTCCCTGAGCAGGCTGGTAGCATTTTAAACGCAATCAATAGCTTTATTCTGGCCCATACGGCCTATTGGTATATCTATATTGTTGCTTTGTTTTTAATAGTTTGCACCGTTCTTGCCGTTAATCCTAAGACCGGAAAACTCAAACTTGGCGTCGAAGGCGACGTTCCTGAATTTTCTAACTTTTCATGGTTCTCAATGATGTTTGGGTCTGCCATCGGTGTCGGCATGCTGACATGGGCCGTGGCTGAACCTGTGTATCACTTTCAGAACAATCCTGACGTGATCGCGGGGCTTACGAATGGCTCCGCCGCTGACAATGTGCGCAACGCTTACAAATGGTCAAACCTGCATTGGGGCTTTGGCGCATGGGCGTGTTACGGTCTGACAGGCATGGCGATGGCGTACTTCAGCTACCGTCGTGGTCTGCCTTTGACAGTGCGTTCATCGCTTACACCGATCTTCGGCAAGGCCCTTTCAGGCACAATCGGCAATGTTATCGACATTGTTGCCGTTGTTGCCACTATTTTAGGCGTTGCTCAAGCTTTGGGCTTTGGCGTCGAACAATTCGTGGCAGGCATGACCCGTATCGGTATCAGCGGTTTGACCAACGATGCTGGCACATCCAACACGCTTGGCGTTTTGATTGCGATCGTCATCATCATGGGGGCGTCGACAGCATCTGCGTTGTCAGGTGTTGGCAAAGGCATCAAGATTTTGTCCAACGTCAATATGGGCCTTTCCATTTGCTTGTTGGCCTTCTTCTTGATCTTTGGCTCAACTTGGTTTGGTTTGAACGCTCTGTTCTTTGGCGTTATTGACTACGTGATGGCCTTGCCAAAACTGATGTTCCAAGTCTTCCGCTCTGATGGTGTTGAAGGGTCCGTTGCGACGAACCAAGAAAACTGGCAGGGTGCGTGGTCTGTATTCTACTGGGCTTGGTGGGTCGCATTTGCACCGTTTGTGGGCATGTTTCTTGCGCGTATTTCCAAGGGGCGCTCCATTCGTGAGTTCGTTCTTGGCGCGATGGTTATCCCTGCGTTCATGTGCTTTGTCTGGTTCAGCTTTGCCGGTGGTACAGCCATTGACCTGACTTTGAACGGCGCTGCTGGCGATACGATTTTCTCTGTCTCTGATGGTGACAAGATCTTCGCTATGGTCGTTTACATGTTGGGTGCCAATCTGGGTTGGATCATGTCGGTGCTTATCGTTGTGCTGTTGTTGACTTACCTTGTCACGACAGCGGACTCCGCGGTGTTGATTGTGAACACAATCAACGCGGCAGGTGACGAAGGCCCCAAAGCGCGTCCTCATATTTACTTCTGGGGTATTGCTCTGGGAGCCGTGGTTGCTGGTCTGTTGATTGCAGGTGGACCAGGTGGCGGATTGAAAGCCATTCAAACCGCGATGGTCATCGGTGCATTCCCATTTTCTATCGTGATGGTTCTTCAATGTGTTGCTTTGGTGAAAGCCATCTGGAACGATACCAGACGTGCTGCTGAAGGTGTGGCGACAACGACCGATGGACAAGTGGCGGTATCACCCGCTGAATAAACACTGCCGGATGCGCGATGGTGCGTCCGGTAACCAAATCGACGTTGCAACATGCAGAGCGACTTCCGTCGCAAGTTGGACAGGCTAAATGTGGTCCGACAGGCGGCGCGGGAGGAGGTTGAGCTCTTCCATTGTGACGTAAAAGGCGCCCAATTCACGTTGGGCGCTTTGACATTTTGGAGAGTTGGAGGTTTAGGCGACCAACAATCGCGTTTCATGTGCTTTTAAGCAAAGCCGTGCTGTCGGCCCATGTCCAGATGGTGCCGTGCGCAACTCTGGGAACAGTTCGAACAGTTCTGTGCGCGCCTCATCAGCCACCCCAGTCAAAGACACATCAGACGGGTGAAAGCTTTCCGAGGCAGCGCCTTCGGCAAAAACAACCTCATGTGCGTCGAACATTATGTGGAAGTATTCCACAAACCCGCCTTTGCGACGCAAAATGGTGCTGTCGTTGATCAGGTGCTTGGCAGCCGCCAAGACTTCGTCCGTGCCAAACAACATCTCAGCGCGCCATCCGTCCAGCAACATGCGGTGTTGCGGCGATACAATCAGATCGGCCGTGTTGCCCAATGCGCCAGATTTGATTTCAATAGGAGCACAATCGCCTTTGGCTTCAACACCACGTGACCCGATCCAACGCAGCGGCTGCGGGCCATGATCGCGCGTCAGAACCAGTTCGCCGACCTTCAGCGTCTCAATGCGCCGTGGTCCGTAAGGGGTCTCAATGCGGGTGCCGCGACCAAAACAGATTAAGGTCTCGATATTCTCAAAGCGGATGATCGTCCCATCGGTCAGCGTCGCATAGCCGCTTTCGTCGTCGTCAGCATCGCGCACAACGGATCCAGGCACCATAAGGCCGTTCATGTCCAAGGTATCGCCGATGCCGTCTTCGCCAGTCTCACTACCGATGATGGTGATGACATCAGGGTTTAGCAGGTCTACGTTGCCTTCAAGTTGTGAGGGATCGATGATGAATGTGTCGTCGCCGTCGCCGCCGTCAATCGTATCACCACTGCCAGCGTAGATGGTGTCATCGCCGTCGCCGCCGTCAATCGTATCTTCGCCGTCGCCGCCGTCAATCGTATCTTCGCCGTCACCGCCGTCAATCGTATCATCGCCGCTGCCGCCGTCGATGTAATCGTCGTCAGCGCCGCCGCTCAGCGTGTCATTGCCGCCTTGACCGTAGATAATATCATTACCGTCGCCGCCATCCATGATGTCGTCGCCGTCTGTCGTCGCATCCGCGTCAACGACGTAGGTCACTTCCATGACAGACACATCGTCCAAAAGCACGCCACGTTTGTCGTCTTCGCTGGCGATCTCAGTGAACTCGATGGTTGTATCATCGCCGGTTCCTGTGAATTCGACCGTATACGTTTCCCAGGTTTCATCGCTCGGCCTGATGGTGTCTACAAGCTCGCCGTCGATATAGACCTCTATGCCATCGTCGCTGGCGGTGTCGCGCAAGGCCATGTCAAAGCTTAGAACATACGGAGTGCCCGCTGTGGTCTCAATCGTCTGACTTATGGCGTCGACGCCCAAACTATTGTCCAGTTCGACATAGGTGTCGCCAGCGGTGTTGCTGACCCCGTCAAGAGAGCCATTCCAGATCTCAGAATTCGTAACTTCAATCCCATCAACGGTGCTGGTCCATCCTGAAAGCTCTGCCTTTACAGAGCCGTCGACTTTGGTGCCAGAGGCTTCCATGGTGCCGTTAGTGATCAGATTTGATCCCATGGTTGTGGCCGTCGGCGCAGTGTCTTGATCACCAAATAGGACGTCATCGCCATCGTCGCCCGACACAGTATCAGAGCCAGAACCTGCAGATACGATATCATCGCCAAGACCAGAATCGACATAGTCGTCGCCGTCGCCAGCCTCAACTGTATCGTCGTAATCGGCGTAGACGCTGTCAAAATGGATGTCAGAGATGTTGACGCCTTGATTGCCTGTGCCATCGTTGCCGTAATCGATCTCGATAGACGCCACTGGGCCAGCAATGGTCACAAGGATCGATCCATCTGCGTCAGCCGAGGAGGTGCTGGAGACACCCGTTGCTGTGTCTCCAACGACGGATACATCTCCTGCGGATGTTATAAGGACAGTGACAGGGTCGCCCGAGGCATCCGTTGCTGTGACCGTGAGGGTGTCGACAAAGGTCGCCACATCGATATCGGAAATGCGGAATGTGACATTTTCAACTTCTGCATTCATCTCAGACCCTTCGGCCTGATCAAAGTCGATGGTCAAAGTCGAGGTGTTAGACCCGGTGCCGTTGCCGTTCGCGTTGTTGCCGAGCAGCAAAAGAGAGCTGTCGGTGTCAAAGTCTTCGCCTGTTTCGGTGTAGATCGTGTCGTCCGAAACAGCGGCGGAGTATCCAGGGCCTTCGTCATTATAGCTGATGGACACCTCAATGCCGCCGACAGTCATGGACCCGTCTGAACCCGACAAATCCACGTCATCTTCAGCGTAGTCATCCCAAGAAAAGACGTTTGTCGTGACAGTTTCACCATCGATCACGTCACCACCCGACGTTTCAGTGTAGCTGGTGTCTATCGTGTCATTTCCGCTGGTGCCCTCGACGATGTCGTCTTGGTAATCGGCATAGGTAAAGGCTTCTTCGCCGTCCGCGATGACCGCGAAGCTGTCATAGTTCAGGACTTCATAAGTATGGCCTTGAACGAGAGGCACTTCGGACAATGTGTAAAGCCCGCTTGCGTCGCCGCTTTCAACGTCGAATTGCGCGATCTGAAAGATTTCACCTGTGGTTGTGTCTTGAACGGTCCACACGAGTTCTGCGTCAACCGTCACACCAGACGAGGTGTTCCCATCAAGCGAAACGACAGCCGTGGTCGCGCCGTCGCCGCCATTGTCATCATCCAAGCCCAGCCCATCGTCGCTCGTGCCGTTGTCTGTGATCGCGGCGATGCCTGTGGCAGTTTCAGGGCCAGTATAAACTGATGAAGTGCCCGTTGCTCCCAAAAAGGATGCTGGATCAATATCATAAAATTTCACGTCGAATACGGACATATCAGTAACCTTAATAACTATAGGCCCAATCACAGAGCGCAGTTTGGTCTTATTGGTTAATAAAATGACGTTGAATTGCGGCTCAAATCGGGCGCACTTTGGGTCTAAACGTGAAAGATAAGGGGTTTTTGGTGGCACTGTTTCCGAAAACGCACTGTTTTCATCTATAGATCCGTCCAAATTTTGGTTTTTGGCTCAGCGCTCGAAACCATTTTTGGCACCCA
Organism: Pacificibacter sp. AS14; assembly: GCF_038899935.1. Taxonomy (NCBI): domain Bacteria; kingdom Pseudomonadati; phylum Pseudomonadota; class Alphaproteobacteria; order Rhodobacterales; family Roseobacteraceae; genus Pacificibacter; species Pacificibacter sp. AS14. The sequence continues at coordinate 80,472 of NZ_JBBMQI010000012.1, read as the reverse complement.
AACGAAGATCGCGGGGCGATTGTACGGGCCAACAGCACGTGAGTTCCAAAAGACGCGACATGGCATCGTGCTCAGAAAGAATTATGCTTTAGGGGGCGTTGGCGCGCTCTTAGGGAAGAATGGCAAGCCAACACCATATGGTGAGCGCCGACAATGCTGTCCCGATCAGAACCGACGAGGCAGCCACCCTTTTCGCGGATCCGTACATATCTGCAAACAAATAGCCGTTGACGCCTGTAGCCATCGCAGCAGTGAGTGCCGCTGATCTGAGGGGGCCGACCTCTAGATCGAAAACGAAGTGACCCAAGCCGTAGGTAATCAAAGGGTGCACCACAAGCGATGCAGTGACAGTCCAAGCGATGATGCGCATATCGCCTTCAGGACGGTAGCGTACCAAAACGCCGCCCAATCCGAACAAGGCCACTGGGATGGCAGAGCTTTTCATCAGATTTACCGCGTCCCAGACGGGCAGGGGCAATGACAGCCCCGTCACATTGACGATCCAACCTGCTGAGATGCCGATGATCAAAGGATTGTGCAAAATAGCCGAGCTGACCTGTTTGGCCAGTTTTGTCGCGGATATATTTTGCCCTTGGGCGCGGGCAAGTTCCATCGCAGTGATCCCGCACCCGTAGAGCAATGGCGCATGGATCGAAATAACTGCAAAGTTCCACGCCAAGGCTTCAATCCCGTATGCGCGTTCGGTTATGGGAATGCCCAGCAGCATACCGTTTGAAAACCACCCGACAAAACCGATGGCGATACTGTCGGTCAGGCTGCGTTTAAACAGATAGCGCGCTCCGAAAAAAGCAAAAGCGCCGCCCGAAAATGCGCCGATATAGAAGGACAATAGCAAAGGCAAATGAAACGTCTCGCCCAAGTCCATCTGCGCAATGCCGGAAAATAGCAACAAAGGCACAGCAAAGTTTTGGGCGAATTTCGTCAACATCGCCACAGCTTCGTCGGAAATCCAACCGCGTACCCGCGCGAGATATCCATAACCCACCACGAGAGCGACAGGTAAAATGACTTCGAGCAGCGCTTGCATAGGATTAGTCCTTAAAGGCGATCATCATACCATCGAATGCCGGTGTGATGTGATCTTCGGTCTCAGCTTGCAGGGTCTTGTAGTCAAGATCAATGTGCATATTTGTTAGAACGGCTGTGCTGGGGGCCGCGCGTTTGATCCACTCCAACGTGCGTGCCAGATGTGCGTGCGACGGATGTGGCTCGTAACGCAGCGCATCAATAACCAATGTGTCCAGCCCCATAAGCTTGGGCCAGCTATCCTCAAAGATTTCTAAGACATCGGGAATATAGGCTAAAGATCCGATACGGAACCCAAGAGCGTCGATCTGGCCATGGTTGACCTTGATCGGATCAAAGGTAATTGACCCGCCCGCACCGTCGATTGTCACTGGGCCTGATATGGCGTGCAGATCCAAAATGGCAGGGTAGTTCGAGCCCTCGGGCTGCACAAAAGCATATCCAAAGCGAGTAGTCAGATCGTTTTGTGTTTCTTTGTCCGCCCAGACTTTCAGGCGCTTGCGCATGTTTATGACCACTTGGCGCAAATCGTCGATACCGTGGACGTGATCCGCATGAGAATGGGTGTAGATCACCCCATCCAAATGGCTGACCTGCGCGTCCAGCAGCTGTTTGCGCATATCGGGCGAGGTGTCGATCAACACTTTTGTCGTGCCGTTGGGTCCGGTTTTTTCAACCAAGGCAGAACAGCGCAGCCGCGTGTTTTTTGGGTTCTCTGGATCGCAAGCCCCCCAAACCCCGCCAATGCGCGGCACGCCGCCGGATGAGCCGCAGCCCAATATGGTAAACGTCAGGCTCAAAGCGCGGCCTTGGTGAACAGGCGTTCAAAGTTGGCTTCTGTTTGGGCCGCAAAATCGGCGTAATCCATGCCAAAGGTCTCGGCCGCTTTGCGCGCTGTGTGGGCCACATATGACGGCTCGTTGCGACGACCGCGAAAGGGCGGCGGCGCAAGATAAGGCGCGTCCGTTTCCACCAAAATCCGGTCTTTGGGCACATCGCAGAAAATTTCGCGCAGCTCAGATGATTTCGGAAAAGCCGTTATGCCAGACATCGACAGGTAGAACCCCAAATCAAGTGCCGCCATGCCCAATTCACGTGAGCTGGAAAAGCAATGCATCACGCAAGAATAGGCTCCGGCCTTATGTTCCTCAGCCAAGATACGCGCCATGTCGTCATCGGCAGCGCGGGCGTGAATGATCAAGGGTAGGCCGGTTTGGCGCGCCGCCTCGATATGAATGCGCAGACTTTCTTGCTGAATGCTCATGCTGTCGACGCTGTAATGATAATCGAGACCCGTTTCACCAATGCCAACGAATTTCGGGTGTTCTGCCAATTTGACCAAATCGTCTACGCTGGCCAATGGTTCCTCAAACGCCGACATCGGATGGGTGCCCGCGGCCCAAAACACCGGCGCGTGGGCCTCAGAAATGGCTTGCACTTGGGGTGCGTTTTTCAGCTTGGTGCAGATGGTCACCATCCGGTGCACGCCCGCCGCCACCGCCCGCTCAATCACCTGCGGCAATTCATCTGCAAAGTCAGGAAAGTCCGTGTGACAATGGCTGTCGGTGATCAAAGGCATTGTTTCGGTTGTGATATCAGATGCGGACATTGCGGATGCTCTAAACTGTGGCGGCGCGCAGAAATTTACCGAGAACGTGCTACGCGAGACGCCGTGTCATTGATTTTAAATACCATATCAAGGATCGATGCAGCGGGGTCAAGGTTGACTGCCTTGGCATGGGCCGCACGGGCCGATATTTCTTGCTGTAATGTGGCCCAGTCCTTGGCTGCCATGCTGTCTGGGGCCAAACGGGTCATAACCTCGACCTCCTTGCGCGCGGCTTCGACCAGAGGCGGGCGGCCCGCACCCGTACGCGCCAAGCGGGTCAAGAACCGATCAATCAGTCCTAAAATAAGCTCGTAACGATCCACATTCGTAGCTCCCACACAGCTTTCCGCCAGTTTGAGCGCACGGGGGCGATCCAGCTTGGGCAGCGTTGCGAACAGGGCAACGACTTCGCGGTAAGCGTCCATTCCGTCCAAATGCGTCAATCTTAAAGCTTCCCCAACCGACCCTGCTGCCAATTCAGCAAGGGCTTCGCTTTGGTCTGCCGCATCAAAGCCTGCTGCGTCAAGGGCTTGGCGTACATCTTCGCTGTTCAAATGCCCCAAACGCAACTCGCGACAGCGTGAACGGATGGTGGGCAAAAGCCGTGAGGGTTGATGGGACACAAGCAAAAGCACCGCATCTTTAGGCGGCTCTTCAAGCATTTTCAACAATGCGTTGGCGGATGAGACGTTCATTTCATCAGCACTGTCGACTATCACCACGCGGCGCCCGCCGTCGGTAGCGGACATGTGGAAAAACGCGCCAAGTTTGCGCACTTCTTCCACGGAAATCTGCGCCGTGTGGCGACTTTTTTTTGCATCATATGCGCGCCGGATCAAACACAGGCGCGGTTCTGCCAATTGTGCGGACCGGCGATAGACAGGCGTGTCATGCCCGATCTCTAGGCTGGTCGGAGCAGGGGGCGCGTCCCCAAATAGGCCCGCGTCAGCTTCGCCGACAGGTTGAGACAATAAAAAGCGTGCAATCCGCCATGCGAGCGTTGCTTTGCCAACGCCGCGTGGTCCTGTGATCAGCCATGCATGGTGCAAGCGTCCTGTGTTGAACGCCTCCAAAAACGCGTCTTCGGCTTTGGATTGGCCAAACAAATGCAAGGTTTCACGCGGGTGCGGCGCACCGGGGGCACGGTCGGATTCTGGTTCCAGCTCCATGTCACCGGCGGGGGCTCTCATGCGTGGGGGCCTTCCGCGGCGACCAAACGCGGCAGAATTGCTTTTGCAATATCACTGGCAACATCGTCGATGCTTTGTGCGCCCTCGATCACCACAAAGCGAGGGGCGTGAGCCGCGAGGTCCAAAAAGGCGCTGCGCATTTTTATTTGCATCTCAACCCCGAAATCCTCGAAGCGCTCTTCTGCAGTCTGGCGTGATTTTGCGCGCGACAAGCCGACATTGGGATTGATATCGACCAAAATCGTGATGTCAGGTTCAACCCCGATCATCGCCGCATGCAGCGCATTCACGCGTTCCAGCAGGTCGCCACGGGTGGTGCCTTGATAGACCCGCGTACTGTCAGCAAAGCGATCACAGATTACGATTTGTCCTGCTTTCAGTGCTGGGCGAATGGTCTTCTCCAGATGGTCGCGGCGCGCAGCGGTGAACAGCAATAGCTCTGTTTCCGCCGACCAACGATCCGGATCGCCTTCAAGCACCAGCGCACGAATTTCTTCAGCGCCTGCCGATCCGCCTGGTTCGCGAGTCAAGATCACGTCATGACCTTGATTGCGCAGAAAATCCGCCAAAAGACGCGCTTGAGTGGATTTGCCAGAGCCGTCGATGCCCTCGAAACTGATGAACATATATAGGTCCTATTGCGCCACAGTCGCAGGGGCGTCGGAGGGTGAGGTCAGCTTAGTGCGCAGCACCCCAAAAGCCGTGCGTAAACGCGGGCCAATGCCACCGCGTTCAATCGTGCGATCCGCCACCAGCGGCAAGCGCGCCTCAGGCATATCGCCGCGGTCAATCACGAGTTCTGCCACCTTGTCGCCTTGCATGATTGGCGCCTGTAGCGGGCCTGAATAGACGACAGTACCGGTAACATCTTGCAACATTGGGGCAGGCAGCAACAAAGACATGTCTTGTGCCGCGACAAGCCCAACGCTTGTCTCATTGCCCATCCAGACGTCTGCACGGGCGAATTCTTGCCCTGATGTCGCGACGGTTTTTTGCGCGAATTGGCGAAAGCCCCAGCTGACAATGCGCTCGGCCTCTTGAGCACGCTCGGCTTGTGATGTCAGGCCTGTGATGACGAAGATCAAGCGACGGTTCCCCTGCATTGCAGACCCGACAAGTCCATAGCCTGCCTCTTCAGTGTGACCGGTTTTAAGTCCGTCAGCACCAATGCCAAGTTTCAGCAAGGGATTGCGATTGTTGCGGTTTTGTGGTGCGCGATTGTCATAAGGGAACTCAAGCTGACCAAAGTACCCGTAGTATTCGGGAAAGTCTTTGATCAGGCGTGTGGCCAAGACGCCGAGGTCTTCCATCGACATGCGTTGACCAGGATTTGGCCAGCCAGAGGCATTGGCAAAGGTCGAATTGTCCATGCCCAAAGCCTGCGCGCGTTCATTCATCAAACGCGCAAAATTATCTTCTGTGCCTGCAAGCCCTTCGGCCACCGCGACACATGCATCGTTGCCAGACAAAACGATAATACCTTGGATCAGTTCTTCGACGGTGGGACGATCCGTTTCGTCCAAAAACATCGTCGACCCCCCCATGTTCTTGGCGCGCGTCGATACAGAAAATCGCGTATCCAGAGTGACACGACCATCGCGCAACGCTTCAAACAACATGTTGAGCGTCATCAATTTCGACATCGAGGCTGGCGGGAGCGGTGTATCGGCTTCTTTTTCCAACAACAGCGTATCGGTCGTCAGGTCATAAACCCACGCGGCCCGCGCACGGGTTTCAAAAGCAGAGGCGGGCAATACCGATGCTACGAACACACAGGCTGCTGCACAGATACAGGTGAGGCGGGACAGGAGATGGGGCATTGATATGCAATCCTTTGTGTCTCGGACGTCAAAACGGTGCCACGTGGGCAAACGTAAACTTATTGAACGGTAAAGGTGAATAGAGCTTCAGTGCCTTAGTGTGTCACAAAGTACGCGTCAGTGAAGCCAGAACTCTTCACTTTTGCGAGAAGATCTTTGCGCTCGTTTGCATTGGACGCCGGTCCCACGACCACACGCCAAAACGCTTTACCTGAGGTTTCACCATTTTTTACGGTGGCGACAAGGCCTTGCGCGCCAAGCATCTTAACCGTGCGGTCCGCGTTGTCTTTGACAGAGAAAATCCCGATTTGGATGAATGGTTTGCTCAACGTTGAGGCAGCAGGCTGGGCTGCTATTGCCTTTGGCGCAGTTGTTTCTGGGGGTGCCACAGGTTTTGCGATTGGCGTGCTTGAGACCGCAGGAGCAAGGGCGTCTAAAGTGGCGGCTGCATCGGCAATGGGGTCAAGTGGGGCCGCTTCAATGATTTCTGCTGGGGCGATAGTTTCAACCTGTAAAGGGGGCGATTCAACAGGAACCTCTTCGCGGCGCAACGCAGTGACGTTTAGTTCAGCTGGACTGCCGGCCAAAAGACCAAGCGCTTGTGCAGCATCGGAGGACACCTGAATGTCAGGGCCAGGCGAGCTGCGCTCGCGTTTGAACAAGGCGCCAATCACGAACTTACCATTGTTAGAATTGCGGATGATGACTCTTTCGGGGTCGGTCACGTCAGAATGCGCAACCCAAACCCCGCCTAAAGATGGTCTGCCATCCCAAAGTCCGTTTGAGGTCACTTGAAACACATCAGGGGCTTCAATGTCACGCTCGACGATTTTGGTTGATGTTTGCTGCTGCACGGTACCATCCGCAGACGCACTCGGTTTTTTCTGAAAAATATTGCCGCCTTGTCCGTCTTCACAGGCCACAAGAAATGTTGCGCTTGTCAGTGCCAAAAGCACGCGAACGAAGGGGCGGCTCTTGAGGCTTGGATTTAGGCGTTTGCTTGGTGTTGGAGTGCCTGTCGACTGCATGCTCTGTGCCCCTTGAACTTTGTGCCGCGTCTTGCGCACGAATGATCTGCTCTGCCTGTCCCGCTTCGCCGCTTTGGGCATTGGTGCGGTTTGTTTTTTTGCAGTCTAGCGGCTTGCCCTTGCGCTGGAAAGCCCTGCGTTCGGCAATGGGCAAAAAAAACGGCACGTTTTCAGCCTTGGCTGTAATTGCACAAGACCGTCAAAATTGGACATATTGAAATTGTTTTGATTTTTTTTCGTTACACATCTTTTAGAATCGAAAAGAGGGCGCTAGAGAGAGCGCGTCGGAGGAGTGGCAGAGTGGTCGAATGCACCGGTCTTGAAAACCGACGAGGGTGAAAGTCCTCCCAGGGTTCGAATCCCTGTTCCTCCGCCACATCACCCTAAATTTTTGCATTAAATCAAACATTTAGGGTAGGTGTGTCGTTTTTTGCCCCACATATTGCCCCACGGCTAAATCATAGTCATCGCCTCTCTAATTGTTGACGTAGGGTTCTGCATTGGGCTTTCATACCTCAGTATTTTAATAATTTTTGAGGTGGGGACATGTCCGAACAATTACCTGAGTATCTTAAGCAAGGTGAAGCCGCGCGTTTGTTTCCCGTTCTCTCAACAACATCCAAAGAAGGGCGAACAACGTCTATTGTTTTGGCTTGTGTGTCTAAGGTTGAAGAGTTCGGCTCAGAGTTGCTGTCTAGTGTCGGGCAAAAGCTTGGGAAACGGACTAAGGTGGCAACATACACCGAAGTTTGTTTTGAAAAACAAAGTGGGTCAGTCAATGACCGTCCAGATGGATTGATAACCCTAAAGACAGGCAGTCGTGAATGGGTGGCCTTGATCGAAGCGAAGGTCGGCAACAATGATTTAGATGCAAGCCAATTAGAGCGATATCGTGCCTTGGCAAAAGAGAACGGCGCGGATTGTGTGATTTCTATTTCAAATCAGTTCGCCACTAGCCCAATGGTTCATCCGCTAGATGATGTTCGAAAAAGCCGTTCGAAAATTCCAGTTTATCACTGGTCATGGATGCATATTCTGACGATTGCAGATTTGCTTTTGTCTAGTGAGGGGGTTGCAGATACCGATCAGAAAATATTGCTGAATGAATTGCGAAGATTTCTAACTCACGAAAGCGCGGGGGTTAAGGGCTTTGATCGTATGCCGCGCGAATGGGCAGAGTTGAATAAGCTCGTTTCAAGTGGCGGTAGCATTCCTGCACGCTCACCTTTGGTTCTGCCTGTTTTGCAGGCATGGCACCAAGAAACGCGTGACCTATCACTTATTTTAAGTCGTATGACGGGGGCGAATGTGTCTGAGCGCCTTCCACGAAAACACGCCGCTGACCCTGCCAGCCGTCAAAAGGACGAGTTGCAAGATTTGCGCGATGCTCATTGTTTGAAGTGTTCGCTGAGTGTGCCAGATGCCGCTGCAACAATTGATGTTGTCGCTGACATTCCGCGCCGTAGCATCGACGTTGGGATGACCTTGCGCGCGCCTGAGGATAAAAAAACCACAAAGGCGCGAGTGAATTGGTTGTTGCGCCAAGTCAAAGCTGAAAAGGTCGATGGCTTGTTTTTGCGACTGCTTTGGCCAGGTGCAAGCGAGGCTACACAGCACGCATTTCAAGACTTGCGCAATGACCCCGACTTGGCAAGTGAGGGCAAAGAACACCTTGTTCCCCATGGTTTTCATCTCTTTGCATCTGAACGGCTTGGGGCCAAATTTACCCAGCAAACTAACTTTATCGCTGAGTTGGAAGTTTTGGTTCCTAAGTTTTATGGCGACTTCGGTTCAAACATTTCTGCTTGGCAGCGCAAGGCTCCTCAGATCAAACAAGGCCGCGATGATAGCGAAGATGTTTCTACCGAAGCTTTAGAAGAAGATTCTGAGGGCTTTGAGCCATAGGCTTTCCCAGCGTTTTATTAAGTTTTTGCAAGCTGGGCGGCATTAGTTCCCCGCCCAGCATGTTGAGAAATGTTAAGGTTTGGGGTCAGTGTTCGGATGCCGCCAGCCTAAGCCTCCCCAAAGGCAACATGCCACAGCAAAGCCCAAAAACACGAACCCCATGTCTGCGATGCTGTCTAACCAAATCGGTATAGCGGGATCAGTGCAAGTGTGCGGGCAGTTCTGCGGTGGTGATGCCCTTGCCTTTGGTCAGGCGTAAGACATCCAAAAGCCATGCGGTGCGGCCCTTGGTGGTCAGTGTGAATGGCGCGCAGTCACCATTGGTGATGACATAGCTCCGCCGTGCCGCCCAAGCGGGTTTTAAGTTTTCCATGATATCGGAACCCCCTAAGCTGTGGTTCGGGATTCAAGCCATTTGGAAATGTCGCTTGCGCGCCATGCAACGGCTCTTTGTCCGATTTTCACGGGACGGGGGAAATTGCCTTCGGACATAGCGCGGTAAAGCCCGCTCTTGCTCATGCCTGTGATCTGCTCAACGCCGTAGCGTCTCAATAGGTGTTCGGTCATTAGAGACCCTTTCAATTTTGCCGCTTTTTTTTTGCTAGCGGCGTGTTAGAAAGAGCATGGAAATTGACTCTCCAAAGTTTTTTCCATTTTATCGGACGCTGGGATTACTCTCGGCGTCCGTGCTCTTTCGGGGCCTGTTGTAAGCCTTGCCGCAAACACTAAAGCCTGTCCCACACAGTGCAAAGGGGTTGCAAGGAATTTGCTCAAGAAAAATATTGAAACGGTGTTGCAAGCTATTGAGATAACAAGATTTGTTCCTGTAATTTACCCGTAATTTACCCGTAATTATGTGCTGTTTTGGGGTCATTTTGGGGTCATTTTGGGGTTACTTTAGTGTTACTTTTTTCACTGTGAATTTGTCAATTTGGATTGGATTGTATCGTAAGTCCTTCAACTAAAAGGCGTAAATCCAAGGTGGTGTTGCTTGAGCGAAAATTGCTCGCGCCATGATGAATTGTGTCCATCATATGCGAACAAATTGAGTGTGGCTTTCGGGCAACAAATGCAGGGTTGTTTGGCTAGATATAGGCTTAGCAGTATGGTTTCACCCGATCAGATGAATTTTCGCAGCCTTGGCGGATAGGTGATTCTGCCAGCGTTCCATAAGCGCACGCCGCTTCTCAAATAGATCAGACCGCGCATAGGCAGCTTCGGCCTTGTTTTGGATGGTGTGAGCCAGCGCGGCCTCTGACACTTCGCGTGCGGTGGTCGTACGCTCTTGGGTCCACGTCTTAAACGATGTGCGGAACCCGTGAATGTCTGCGGTAAAGCCGTTCTCTTTGACCAATTTCGACAGCGTCATGTCGGAAAGAGGTTTGCCATAGCGCGTCCCTGCAAAGATCAGGTCGGACCCGTCATTGAGTGCCTTTGCCTCTGTCAATATTTCAAGCGCACGGCTTGGCAATGGGATGATCGCCAATTTGGTGAGCTTGTCCGCTCCCCCAATACCCCCATGACAACTAGGGCTGCTGCCCCCGCGCGGATCAAAGGGTGGGGCCTCGCCATGCTCGGTTCGCTGTGCTGCCCCCGCGCGGATCAAAGGGTGGGGCCTCGCCATGCTCGGTTCGCTGTGCTGCACCTGCGCGTGGCTCTGGTCCTGCGTGACCGCACCTTTGATCCTTACCACCCCGCTCCTCGGCGGAAGCCAGACGGTTGCAGGCGCAACTTGTCATTAAAATTTCGAACAATTTGTGGTATGAGGGCAATACATAAAATCAAATTTATAGGGCACAAAATGGCTGAACTAAAAGTAGCAACTTGGAATCTATATCAATTCGCAAAACCTGGTACCTACTGGTACGACATGGAGGAAAGCAACGACTATGAACCGGATCAATGGGCTCAAAAGCTTTCTTGGATTCGTAGCGTAGTCGAAGATATGAATGCCGACATAATTGGGCTGCAAGAAATCTTTAGCGTCGAAGAATTCAAAGAGCTTTTCAACTCACTTGGGTACGAACATGTGGCTGTGGTCGATACTCCAGCAGTTGACCCAAACAATGACAAAGTTTTTGTCGGTCCAATCACCGCAATTGCCTCTCGTCATCCATTTGTAGGCGAGCCTTCCGCGTTGGCGTTTCCGCAACAGTTAAAAGATCAAACACAAGTAGAGGATGGCTTTGATTTTCGACGTGCCGTAACTCGCGCAACGGTTCAAACACCACAACTTGGCGAAGTTGTGGTTTATGTGTGCCACTTTAAGTCTCAAGGGGCCTTTATCGATGGAGACGAAATTGCGAGTTTTGCGGATTGGAAAACTCGCTTTCGCGAGCATCTTCGGGCTAGAGCAATAAAGGATGCTGATCAAATTGTGCGTCGAAGCGCCGAGGCTGCGGGTGTCTATTTGGCCGCAATGGAAGAATTGGATGAAAATCCCAGTAAGCCAATTGTCGTATTGGGAGACATGAATGATGGACCTCATTCACCAACTTTAAGAATGATAACCCAACAAGAGTGGATCGATAACATTGCTCGTAAGAGACGCAGTAAGATTGAAGACGCCTCTGACCGTGCTTGGAATTTCACTTGGCAGCTCTATGACGCTTACGGGCTTCTGCCGAGCCAGAATTCAGCGACGCGCCCAGCAACGCACGCGGGTGGTTGGAAGTATCCAGCCGAAACGCTTGACTACATTTTTGTCACAAATGCACTCAATCCAAAAAATCTAAATCACATCGCAAAAGTGAGCGACTTGAAGGTATATTCGGAACATTTCGATGATCTTGATAAGCTTCTGACAACGGATCACGCTCCTGTATGTGCAACCCTTACCGTTCGTAGTTGACGAAGGTCTGTCCGGCGAAATCCCCGATCACCTTGTCAACTACATCAATCTAGGCTCCATCGCCTGCGATCTGGCGGTGGAGTACGCCGAAACAGAAATCTCAGGCGAACGGCTGATTTATCGGGCGGGATAGTAATCATGGGAAAGCCCTGAGACTCCCCATGACGGTGGATTTATAGGTCAGGTGCGTTCGTTGCTGCGGCCTTTATGTATGCCAACCGTTTTTCGACTTCTTCTTGTAAGTCTTCGGCCTTGTCTGGCCACATCTCAGTGGCGAGTGCGCGATGGTCGTAAAACACCGCCTGAGCGTCTTGCAAGCTGCCATCCTCTTTGCTTGTGATGAAGTATTCCAATGAATAACCACAGTTTGGCCGCGTGAGTAATTTGGGAGTCAGGCTCCCTTTGCCTTTTGCAGGACGCCCACTCACAGAAAACTTTAGTGCACTAAAGAGCATGGCTGCGGCAGGCCCGCTTGTACTGCTGCGTATGTGTCTGGTGCAGCTTTCCAACGCGATCCCCGTTGCGGGTTGACCGTCGAGGCCATAGTGCCAGTGATGCATGACACTGCGACTTTCTTTACTGGTTTGGGCTGGCTGGCCGTAGGCTTCTAATAGTGCGGCCTCATAGCTGGCGAATGTCGTCGCTTGTAGCGGTGACGGTGAGTAAAATCGTGTGATTGCCATCACACCCTCATTGGCGTCATTGGGAACGTTATAGAACGCCAAATTATCCTGAGAATATTTCGTGAATTCTGGCTCAGAATATGGAACGGAGATTTGACGATATGTTCCATTAAGTTGCTTTAATGCGCGAACGACTTTGCGCAAAGATTGCTCTGGCGTGATCTTTCCACCTGCAGGAAGCAGACCGTCGAGCTGATCCAATGGCGTCCCCATGGTCACGCCTTTAATAGCCGCATCGGGGAAAACACGTTCACCAATTGCAGGGCCATTGGTTTGGGACAACGCCCCTACGCTCTGCCATTGATCGACGAGTTTGACGCCAAGTTGACCGTCTGTAACCGCAAATGTCACTTTGTCGTTCTCACAATTATTATTGACGTCTTTGACAAGAAAGGCGTCGAACATGCCGTCTTTTATCGTTGGCGCAACGACGTATTCGCAGCTCAGTGTCAGTTGTTGCATGCCCAAGATAGCACCAGCACTGGTGACACCAAGTTTGAGTTCAAGAAAACCTGCAAGTCCGCCCACCTGCACCTTGCCTTCCCATTCGCCTTCGATGGCGGAAAGTGAAGTGACTGCGTCCTCAGCATAAGCGGCGTTGGCAAGCATGCTGGCGGTGCACAGAACACCAGCCATGGCAGTAAGTTGTTTGGGTAACATAAGGGTCGTCCTTTAGATTGGATCGGCCACTGTGAAAGGGGTCCCTTTTGATAAGGGTAGCATATTCACCCCCTCGGAGTCCGCGCGCGCTGTTTTTCCACAGCTTTTTAGGCGGAGTCCGTCCTGTCAAAACAAGGTCACACCCCACTTCCAAAGGGACCCCTTTATGGAAGAGGAAAAACGCCATGATTGACGATTGTTTCAAAACACAAATTGATCACACTAAACGCATGGAACTCACCAAATCCGAAGGCCGTATCATTGGCTACATCCGTGTGTCCGATGCCGATCAGTCCGAAGCGTTGCAGCTTGATGCGCTGCGAAAGGCAGGCTGCGTAAAGCTATACCGCGATCACGGCGTTTCAGGTGCCAAGGTGGCGCGCCCCGCGTTGGATCAAATGATGCGTGACCTCAAGGCTGGTGACACGCTAACAGTTTGGAAGCTAGACAGGCTGGGGCGTTCGACAATCCACTTGCTGCAAATCCTAAGCGACCTGCAAGAGCGCGCAATCCATTTCCACGCCATCACCCAAGGCATCGACACCAACACCGCCGTTGGCCGCATGATATTCGGGCAACTCGCCGTATTCGCAGAATATGAACGCAGCTTAATATCAGAACGCACCAAAGCAGGCATGGCGGCAGCAAAGAAACGTGGGGTGCATGTGGGAAGGCCGAACAATAAAATTGGTTAAAGCGATCAAGAAACGTTTGATAAATTCAGTTTTCATGACAGGTTACGAATGAGTGCGACTATCACCGCACTTGCCAATTTATGACGTCCCTATTTTACATTTGATATTCGATCAGGAACTCACATGGATTTTACCGATCTGCCACGCGGCATCCCTGACTCTCATGCTTCTCAAGACAAAGCGCCTCGTGCATTATGGGTAGCCCGCGACAAAATTAAATCACATCCAGACTGGCAGTATTCGTCAGATAAAATATTCCTTGGGGGGATTGGTGGCGTTCCAATTGGCGTGAAGGATAATCGCCATCTACTGACCATAGCTGGATCACGTACTGGCAAAGGAACTTCGGCCATCGTGCCAAATTTGCTGATGTATCAAGGGTCAGTATTGGTCATCGACCCCAAAGGTGAGAATGCCACGCTAACCGCCGAGCGACGCGGGCGTGGCGAAGGCATTAAAGATGGTGGTTTAGATCAAGATGTCTTTGTCATCGATCCTTTTGGAGTGGCCGATGTTGATGATAGCTATCGAGCTGGCTTCAACCCACTCAGCAGTCTGAACTCGCTCAGCGAAAACTTCATTGATGATTGTGACGCCATCGCCGACGCGCTCGTGGTTCAAGATAAAACGGGGGCCAATTCTCACTTTTACGATACGGCCAGATTGGTTCTACGTGGATATATTGCTTGGGTTGTTGCTCATCCTGAGATCAAGAACAAAACTCTAAACGAAGTAAAGCGGCTTATCTTTTTGCCAAAGATTCCCGCACAAAGCCCTGAGGATCGTAAGAATGTAGCGACCCCAGAAGAGAGTGATCCAGTTCAGTTTTTTGAACAACTCAACATACATATGATGAGGGACAAACATTTTGCCTACGGCGTTCCCTATGAGGCGGCATCAACCTTGATCAGTATGGGTATTCGCGTCATTCAAGAGGGGCGCTTAGGATGTCTTCACCATAAGTCGTTCTAGCCCGTGGAAATGCCATGTGTTTGCATACCGGGGTGTTTCGGTGAGGCGTAGGTTAGGGCAGCGCTCATACAACACGGGCAAAGCGATGCGCATTTCGAGCCGCGCGAGCGGCGCGCCGACGCAAAAATGGATGCCCCCACCAAAGGCAGTGTTTTGTTTCACTTTACGGGTTGGGTCAAAGACACCGGCGTCATCCCAAGCGTCATAATCGCGATTGGCCGCCCCAAGCAAAAGGCCTATTTTGTCGCCTCTTTTGAAGTCTTGCCCCAAAAACGTCGTATCCTCGTTCACCCAACGCTGGAACAGATGCAGGGGGGGATCATAGCGCAAGAGCTCTTCAATGGTGCCATCAATCGCTATGTCACTCAGCATCTCAACAGGGGTCTGGTGCTCGCGTAAGGTTTTCACCGCAATACCGATAGAGTGCACAGTGGCCTCATGGCCTGCATTGAGCAGCAAAATACAGGTTGCGATCAATTCATCCGTAGACAGCTTATCGCCATCTTCCTCGGCCGCAATCAAATGCGAAATCAGATCGTCAGCGGGGGTAAGGCGGCGTTTGTCTATATAGGCGCGCATGAAGTCTGAAAAGGCTAAGGCCGCGTTGGACGCAGCCACTTGCGTCTCAATGCTACAGTTGGGCGTATAGACCGCGACCATAGCGTTGGACCAGGCCAGCAATTGATCGCCCATATCCTCAGGTACGCCCAAAAGCTTGGAAATAATGCGAATGGGCAGGGGGGTGGCATAGGCACGCAGCAGATCGAAACCGTCATCCGTCTGCGCATTCTGAAAGGCGTCAGTGGGGAAGGCATCAATCAACTCGTGACAGGTCTGAGTGATCTCAGGGGCCAGCTCTTTGATGCGTCTAGAGGTGAAAGCCCGTAACACCAGACCCCGCAAACGCTTGTGACGGTCACCTTCCAACTCTAGCATAGAGTGATCATCCACGTCATAAAAAGCACGCAGATGCTCAGGATGCGCTGGGCGAAACCCCTCAGGGGCTTCACGCCCAAACCGTCGATCTCGCAGGCCCATAGTGACACCGTCGTATGAGGCAATCACTGGTAGGTCTAAGTCCTGCCAATAGGTGATAGGGCCTAAGTCACGTAGGGTGTCATAGAACGCATAGGGATCTTGCACGAAGCTCGGGCATTTGGGGTCTTGAAGAATGGTTTTCATCGCAAAATCTCGAATGGATTGGGTCATTTATATGTGCAATTTGTTCTGTGATCTCTTGAAAGTCGAGGGGCCAAAGACTGATTAAAGGGAAAGTGCTGCTTGGTGCTTTGCTTTGCAAGCAGGAGTTTCTAATGTGCGTCCCTATGAACACCCTTGCCCCGCATACGTCAGTTGATGATCTGCCCGCGCGCGCTTTTAAGCGGCGCTTGATAGAGGTCTGTAGCCTTGTGCTTATGGTCGCTGTGATAGGCGCAGGTGTCTATGCTTTGGCTTTTCGCGCCGAATTGGATCAGGCCGCCGCCCGTGCGCGAGCCGATTTGGCGCTGTCCACGGATAGGCTGCGCAGCGGACTTGGGCGCTACCGCGAGCTGTCAGTTTTCATCGCTGAACATCCCACCGTGTTGTCTTTGGTTCTGCAAAGTGATGCGTCAGACAATACGATGTCGCAGATGCACACCTCTGCGGCGCTCTTGCTGCAAAGCATGGCGGATAAAACCGGTTCACAGTCTTTGATGCTGGTGTCTAAATCCGGTCTGGTGCTTGCGTCCTCCGAAGGGGGGGAATTGCCCCATGGCGCGCGAGCCGCCTTTGACCGTGCGATGAACGGTGCGCTGGGCGTGGCGCATTTTGTCGATGTCGATGGCGCGCGTCGCTTTGTCTATGCCGCCCCTGTGTTCAAGCCCGGCGGTGCCGCGCATGGCGCGGTTTTGGTCAGTGTGGATATGGAATCGATCGAATGGGGTTGGCCCGCGGATCCATTCGCGGTTTATTTCACCGACACGGCTGATGTGATTTTCGTGTCCAATCGTACGGAATTGATTTTGGCGGGGGGCAGTGCTGGTGCTCTTCCTGTGACGCGCAAACGGGTGATTTCTGGTCATGATATTTGGTCTATGGAGGCTGGGCCTTATATTCCCGCCAGTGTTTTGCACATCCGTCAACCTTTGCCTGTGGTCGATATGACGGGCGAGCTGTTATATGATCTGGCACCGGTGCGGTCCATCGCGGGGCTACAAGCGGGGCTGGTGGCGGCGATTGCCTTGGCCTTTGGCGCGTTTTTGGTGCTGGCCACCGAACGCAGACGCACATTGTCTGAGGCCAATGCCCGTCTTGAGGCCCGCGTGGCCACGCGTACTGCCGATTTGGAAATCGCAAATCGTGATCTCATGCGCGAAGTGTCCGAGCGTGAAGAGGCCGAGGCCCGCCTGAGGCGTGCCCAAGCCGATCTGGTGCAAGCGGGCAAACTGTCGGCGCTGGGCGAAATGTCGGCGGGAATTTCGCATGAGTTGAACCAGCCGCTTATGGCCATCCGCAGTTTTTCCGAGAACGCGCAATTGTTTTTGGAACGCGGCAACACGAGCAAAGCCGGCGAAAACCTTGGACGTATCGCAGAACTGTCACGGCGCATGGGGCGGATTATCAAAAACCTGCGGTCTTTTGCGCGCCAAGAAAACGAAGCCATATCTGACGTTGATCTCAGCGCCGTCGTCGATGCCGCGTTGGAAATGACCACGGGCAAAACCTCTGGCGCGGGCGTCACTGTCGATTGGGTGCCTGAGCGGCGTGCATGGGTGCGCGGTGGCGATGTGCGTTTGCAGCAGGTGGTGATGAACCTTGTGTCGAACGCAGTGGATGCCATGAGCGATAGCGATGTCAGACGCATCACCATTGCCATCACGCCCTCAAACCAGCCAAGCGACCCTGTACGCTTGCGCATTAGCGACACAGGGCCCGGTATTTTGGAGCCCGAGAAAATGTTCGAGCCGTTCTACACCACCAAAGAGGTCGGCGCCGCTCAAGGTATGGGGCTTGGCCTATCGATTTCCTACGGGCTGATCCAAAGCTTTGGCGGCAGCATCCGTGGATCCAATGCGGACGCAGGCGGCGCGTCTTTTGTGATCGAATTGCCGCCTGCAAAATCCCGTAACGCTGCTGAGGAGACTTTGCTATGAAACGCACCAATGCTGTAGACCGCGTGCTTTTGGTCGATGATGATCTATCCGTGCGCCAAGCCTTGGGGCAGACCCTTGAGCTGGCCGATCTCGTGCCCACCTTGGCTGGGACTTATATCGAGGCCAAAGATCATATCCTGCGTGATTTCGCAGGCGTTGTGGTCACCGACATTCGTATGCCCGGTAAAGATGGTTTCGCGCTGTTAGAGTACGCGCAAGGAATCGATCCTGAATTGCCAGTGATTTTGCTTACGGGCGAGGGCGATATTCCGATGGCGGTGAAAGGGATTTCTGGCGGTGCCTTTGATTTTTTGGAAAAACCCTGTTCGCCAAAAGAACTCTTGGCGGTGGTGGAAAAAGCCCTGCGCACGCGGGCCTTGGTCTTGGAAAACCGTCGCCTGAAGCGCCAAGTGGAAGCAGGTGATGCTGCGGCGCGATTGTTGCGCGGCACCTCTGATCTGTCCAAACGCTTGCGCGATGAAGCCCGTGCTGTGGCGCGCTCGGCGGCTGATGTGTTGATCACTGGCAAACCGGGTGTTGGCACCGCCAAAATGGCTGAAGTGGTGCATCTGTTGTCTGCGGGATCACTTGCGCCGTTTTTGAAATTTTCCGGCGCCTCCATGACCCCGAGTGCGGTGACGACAGCCTTTCAAGACGCCGAGGGCGGGTCTGTGTTTATCGACGAAGTGGCTGCTTTGCCGTCAAATACCCAATTCGCATTGTTGGACTTGTTGGAGACCCATGATCGCCCGCGCTTGATTGCGGGATCTTATGCCGACCTGTCTGGTTTGGCCAAAGCAGGCGCGTTTTCAGCCGATTTGTTTTACCGGCTTGAGGCTGCTGTGATCCGCATTCCAGCGCTGCGTGAACGCCCCGAAGACATCCCTGTGTTGTTTCGCCACTACGTCGATATTGCCTGCGAGCAAACCAATCTGCCCGTGCCTGATATTACATCTGACATCATCGCCAATTTGATGGCGCAGGACTGGCCCGGCAATGCGCGCAGCCTAATGAACGCCGCGATGCGCTTTGCTATGGGGCTGTCGGACGGCGATGCGCAGGAGGGCGAATTGGGACTGTCTGAGCAAATCGCGCAAGTCGAACGCTCGTTGTTGATCGCGGCGCTGCAACGGTCATCAGGCTGCGTGACCGAGGCTGCGCGCGGGTTAAAGTTGCCGCGTAAAACATTCTACGACAAATTGACACGCCATAAAATAAAGGCTGAGATGTATCGTCAATAAAATCTACAAAACGCGCGAAGACATCTAGGCGCATGTGGCGCGGATCAAAAATTTGCCGCCAAACGCGCGCTGAGTGTGACTGTGTGGAAATCCGCACAGTTGCCGCTAACATATGTGCGGTAATCCGCACATGTTGCGTTTGGGGCATGGCTGCTATGCAATCAGATTGACCGTTAACATTTTGATTTTTATGCGTTTAAAGGGATTTGTTATAAATGTGACACTTCCCCTTGCTGCGCACATAGCCAGACTGTCATTTATACATCGAGCCTGCAGCGCCCTGATTCAAGGGGGCAATCATACGCAGGCCAATGATTTTGACTTTATGTCTGGGAGGACATCCATGAAATTTCTCGCAACAGCAGCAACAGCACTCGCTTTGAGCGTCACAGCCACATCCGCAATGGCGGCTTGTGATGCAGGCGAAATGGTTATCAAGTTCAGCCATGTCACCAACACCGACAAGCATCCAAAAGGCATCGCAGCCTCTTTGTTCATGGAGCGTGTGAACGCTGAAATGAATGGCAAAGCCTGTGTTGAAGTGTACCCAAACTCAACATTGTACAACGATGACCAAGTGCTTGAGGCGATGCTGCAAGGCGACGTTCAAATGGCGGCACCGTCTTTGTCCAAATTCGAGACATTCACCAAAGAATTCCGCATCTTCGATTTGCCTTTCATGTTCAAAAACATGGACGCTGTAGACGAGTTCCAAAACTCTGAAACAGGTCAGGCGATGAAAGAATCCATGACACGCCGCGGTTTGCTTGGCTTGGATTTCTGGCACAATGGCCTCAAGCAGATTTCTGCGAACAAACCTTTGATCCACCCCTCAGACGCAGCTGGCCTCAAGTTCCGTGTACAGCCTTCTGATGTGCTTGTCGCACAGATCGAAGCCATGGACGCATCACCACAACCGATGGCATTTTCTGAGGTCTACGGCGCGTTGCAAACCGGCGTTGTTGACGGTCAGCAAAACACTTGGTCCAACATCTACGGTCAAAAGTTCTTTGAAGTTCAAGACGGTACGACAGAAAGCAACCACGGCCTGCTGGATTACATGGTTGTGACATCTGTTGACTGGTGGGACGGCCTAGACTCGGATATCCGCGATCAATTGCGCACTATCATGACAGAAGTGACGACCGAGCGTAACGCAGCCATCGCAGGCGTTGACGCGGCAAACCGCCAAGCTGTGCTTGATGCAGGCGGCGTGATCCGTGAATTGACAGCTGAGCAGCGTCAAGAATGGGTTGATGTGATGAAACCCGTTTGGGCGCAGTTCGAAGGCGATGTTGGTGCAGACAATATCGCAGCGGCACAAGCCATCAACGCCAAGCACTAAGGCTCTAATTTGACTTACATATGGCCCTGACTTTGCGGTCGGGGCCATTTTTTCAAGCACCAGTTCGGCCTTTGCTGGTGTTGTACATTTTTGATCGTGCATGACCTTTTGGGGCTGGCGCGTACCAAAGGCCCATCAATTTTCAAAGATGTGGGGGACACAGATGTCACATCAATCTGGCGATAAGCCGCAAAGCGCCATCGCGCGTTTTATCGACGCGCTTGAAGAGAATATCATCGCTGGCATTTTGGGCGCGATGACATTGATTACGTTTTTCAACGTGGTGCTGCGCTATGTTTTTAACCAGTCTTTTATTTGGGGGCTTGAGGTCGTTTTGATCTTATTCGCTTGGCTCGTGCTGCTGGGTATTTCTTACGGCTTTAAAAAGAACACGCACCTTGGGGTCGATGCCGTCACCAATATGCTGCCTGAGCGTGGCAAGCGGATCATGGCGATTTTGGCGGCTCTTGCCTGCGTGATTTATGCGGCTTTGTTGATGAAGGGCGCATGGGATTACTGGGCGCCTTTCGCAGCATTGCAACCCACAGAAGGCCGCTGGTTCCCAACTGGGTTCACAGAGAATACCCGCGACCGTGCGTTTTACATGACCGACCAAGTGCCAATGCTTGAGATGTTTCGCTGGCTGGAAGACGCAATCAACTATGGTGACACATATGACAAACTGCCGCGTGTGGTGCCCTATTTCATCCTTCCCTTTGGCTGCGGGTTGATCTTGCTGCGTGTGGTGCAAGCCACCATTCGCATCATCAAAGGCGAGCAATTAAGCCTGATCGTGTCCCATGAAGCCGAAGACGATGTCGAGCGCGTTGCGGCCGAGTTGAACACAGCCGGTTTGAACAAGGAATAATCACTATGGAAGTCGTTTTTCTCTTTTCGATGGTCTTGGGCCTGCTGCTGATCGGTGCGCCGATTGCTGTGTCCCTTGGCCTGTCGTCGATGGTCTTTTTGCTTATGTTCTCGGACACCTCTTTGGGGTCCGTAGCGCAGTCTTTGTATCAAGCCATGGCGGGTCACTACACCTTGCTGGCGATCCCGTTTTTCATCTTGGCCTCCAGTTTCATGTCCACCGGCGGCGTGGCGACGCGCATTGTGCGCTTTTCCATCGCTTGTGTCGGCCACATGCACGGCGGCTTGGCCATCGCGGGTGTTTTCGCCTGTATGATCTTTGCGGCTCTGTCGGGGTCTTCCCCCGCGACGGTTGTGGCCATCGGTTCGATCGTGATCGCAGCAATGCAAAAGGTGGGCTACACCAAAGACTTCGCCGCGGGTGTGATCTGTAACGCGGGCACGTTGGGCATCTTGATCCCGCCCTCTATCGTGATGGTTGTCTATGCCTCAGCCACGGATGTGTCCGTGGGCCGTATGTTCCTTGCGGGCGTGATCCCCGGTCTTTTGGCGGGGTCCATGTTGATGATTGCCATCTATGTCATCGCGCGGGTCAAAAAACTGCCCAAAGGCGAATGGGCGGGCTGGGGTGAAATCTCTGCTTCGTTTAAAGACGCCTTTTGGGGCCTGATGCTGATCGTCATCATCATGGTTGGTATTTATGGCATCCCTGGCATCACAGGCGCGATATTTACCCCGACCGAAGCGGCGGCCGTGGCCTCTGTCTATGCCTTCTTGGTGGCCTCATTCGTCTATCGTGATATGGGCCCGCTCAAAGGCTCAAACGCGCCTGTGTCCTTGCTGAAAAAGCCACAGGCCATTGTGACAGCGTTTTTCCACAAAGACACGCGTGATACTTTGTTCGATGCGGCCAAGCTGACCATCATGTTGATGTTCATCATCGCGAATGCTTTGATCTTGAAACATGTTTTGACTGACGAACAAATCCCGCAAAAAATCGCCGACGCGATGTTGTCAGCGGGCTTTGGCAAAATCATGTTCCTTGTCATGGTCAATGTGATCTTGCTCATCGGTGGTCAATTTATGGAGCCCTCAGGCCTTATCGTCATCGTCGCGCCCTTGGTGTTTCCGATTGCGATTGAGCTTGGCGTGGACCCGATCCACCTTGGGATCATCATGGTGGTGAACATGGAAATTGGCATGATCACGCCGCCTGTGGGGCTTAATCTGTTCGTGACCTCTGGCGTCGCGGGTATGCCGATGATGTCTGTTGTGCGCGCCGCATTGCCGTTCCTTGCGATCTTATTCGTGTTCTTGATCTTGGTCACTTACATCCCCATCATTTCGACCTACCTGCCGACAACCTTGATGGGACCGGAAATCATAACGAACTGACGTGACAAACTTACGCTGAAACCTAAAGTCACCCCTGCCGGTCACACGGTGGGGGTTTCTTTTATGTGGCACTGGCTCGCGAGACTGATTTGCTGCACTGGCATCACGTCGTGCCTTGGCGTACACCAAAGCGGCACCGCACACGCAAAGGAAAGCCAATGATCAAATCCGACATCATCCACCCACAGCTTCTGTCCACGCTCGCCAAGGCGGGCCACAAAGCACGTATCTTGATCGCTGATGCCAATTATTCTTGCGCGACCAACGCGAACCCTGCCGCGGAAATTATCTATCTCAACTTCGCGCCAAACATGATCCCCAGCACCACCGTGCTTGAAGGCGTGAGCAAGCTGATCAATATCGAGCAAGGCACGATGATGGCTTGGCCTGATGATTTCGATAACACCATCCACCAAAGCTACCGCGATATCTTGCCCGATAAGACGCCGATGGACTATGTGCAGCGTGGCGATTTTTACGGCGCTGTGAAATCCCCAGACACATTATTGGTCATCGCCACAGGCGAAACGCGCCGATTTGCAAATATTCTACTGACCGTTGGACCTGTGATTCTATAAGCACAGCACCAAAGGGCAGTGGTCGGACACTTCTGGATCGTAAACCACGTCAAATGTCTTCACAGCATCGGCGTCATTGATGAGCATATAGTCTGCGAATTTTCCGGGCTTTTTGTAATGTGAATTGCGCGTGCTGGTGAAGCCTCTGCTGATCACCAATTCGGTCAATCCAGCCGCTTGCAAGATCAGCAGCGTTTCACTTTGTGGCTCAACATTGAAATCGCCACAAATCACCCTCACGTCATCTGGTTCGGTCAGGTGTTGAGACAGATCAAGAAGGCGCTGCGCTTGCTTTGCACGCTGGGGCGTGTCCATCTTGCCCCTCAAATCTCGCAGCCCGTGCATGTGGGTCACGCTGATGGTTCGATTGGATTTATAGTTATAGACCCTCACGCCATGCGCGTTACGTGATCTTGGGTGATCCCCATAACCGTCAGGCGAATATCCTTTGTGCACAAAGCCCTGCGCTTGTCCGATGATCGGGATTGATTTGTGCACAAATGTTGCCAATCCCCATTGTGACGGTATTGATTGATCGTCATCCCATAAAACGCCCTGTGCGGCGGGACAGAAGACTGCAATATGATCGGGTAGGGCTCTGGACACATCGCGAAAGAAGTTCGCTCGTTGCGGTAGAATATGATTCCCGTCGCGATATGTTAGCCAGTCCTTATCTGACGCAGGGCTGTGAACGACCTCTTGCAAACATAGAATATCAGGTGCAGCTGTTTGCAGATAGGGCAGCAGGCCTTCATGCAACGTCCCGCCCCATCCATTTAAGCACATAATGTCCACAGAAAAATCCTTATAGGTCTCAAAGCGGCTTGCCCGAACGCGGCCTGTTAGTTCGTGGACGATGTAAGCTTTGCCAAAGCTTCAAGCTTCGCCAAGGCCGCACCGCTGTCCAAGCTTTCCTTGGCGATCTCAACGCCTGCTTTCAGATCGCTCGCTTTATCCGCAATCACCAAAGCGGCAGCAGAATTCAACAGCACTGCATCGCGATAGGCACCGTGTTCTTCAGCCGCCAAAACCGCACGCAGGCGCGCGCCGTTGCTTGTCGGACTGCCGCCTTCGATGTCTGTGAACGCATAGACGGGCAGGCCAGCGTCTTCGGGGTGAATGCTTCCTTCCGTTACTGCGCCGTTCTCAAGCTTGGCCACATAAGTCTCGCCCGTGATGGTGATCTCGTCGGTGCCATCCGAGCCATGCACAAGCCATGCTGTCTCAGACCCCAGCGCGCCAAGCACTTCGGCCATGGGCTTGATCAGATCCTTGGAAAACGTGCCGGTGAGTTGGCGTTTGACGCCCGCTGGATTGGTCAAAGGCCCAAGGATGTTGAACACAGTGCGCGTGCCAAGCTCAAGGCGTACCGGCATGACATGTTTCATCGCAGGGTGGTGCATCGGCGCCATCATGAACGACATGCCAATCTGTGCAAGCGATTGTTCAACAACGTCTTTTCCAACCATCACATTGATGCCATTGACGCCAAGGCTGTCAGCCGCGCCAGAGTTGGAGGTCAGTTTTTTGTTGCCATGTTTGGCAATCGGCACGCCCGCACCGGCAGTGCAAAAGGCAGATGCCGTCGAAATTTGCAGCGTGGCTTTGCCTGTGCCGCCTGTGCCAACGATGTCCATTGCGCCAATAGGTGCCGTAACCTTCACGCAATGCGCGCGCATGGTGGCGGCAGCGGCTGTGATCTCGTCCACTGTTTCGCCGCGTGTGCGCAGCGCCATCAAAAAGCCCGCGACTTGCGCGGTGGTGGCCTCGCCTTTGAACAAGATGTCAAAGGCTGCTTCGGCCTCTGCACGGGTCAATGCGCGATCAGCTGCGGCGGCGATATAGGTCTTCATGTCGCTCATGCGGCGACCTCTTTGGTATTGGAAAATTGATTTAGAAATGTGCGCAGCATCTCGTGACCATGCTCTGACCGGATGCTTTCAGGGTGGAACTGAACGCCCTCGATCGGCAAGGTTTTGTGACGCAGACCCATGATGGTGCCGTCTTCCAACGCGGCGGTAATTTCCAAACAGTCGGGCAGGGTGGCGCGGTCCACAATCAGCGAATGATAGCGGGTGCCAGCCAGCGGAGAAGGCAGGCCTTTGAAAACGCCTTTGCCCTCATGAACAATCGTGCCCATTTTGCCGTGGACGATTTCGTGGCAACGCACAACATTGCCGCCAAACACCTGACCGATAGATTGATGCCCAAGGCAAACCCCAAACAGTGGGATCTCAGCATCGGCCGCCGCTTTGATCAAATCCATGCAGATGCCAGCGTCGTTCGGCGTCTTGGGGCCAGGGGAGATTAAAATACCGCTAGGCTTCAATGCAAGGGCTTCATCCACCGTCAGTTCATCATTGCGTACCACTTTCGAGGTCACGCCCAACTCGCCAATGTAGTGGACGAGATTATAGGTGAAACTGTCGTAGTTATCGATCAAAAGCAGCATATGAGGTCTTTCTAAAACGGTTTTTTCCGTGGGCACGACGGCGTAAATCAGCAAAATCTGTGGCCAATAGGCGTCCATCTGGCCACGCATGCGTCAAAAGGGGATGAACCCTGTGGATGCACGCGCTATACATGTCCACGAAGGCAGGCAAAGGGTCAAGAGCGCGCTCTTGATTTTTGCGATGTTTGGGCGGATTTGGCGTCTCAAACAAGCCAAGACAGATAGCAATATGCCAGTAAAAATTGGCAAAAGCGATAGTGAGCAAAGGGCTTCGACGTATGGGACGCGGAATTTTGGCAGGTTTGGTGTGGGGCTCTGTCGTGGGCTTTGGAATCGTCACTGTTGCCAACCAAGTGGTGGATAAAGTGTATCTCTCGCCCGTGTCTTTGTCATCTGACGCCGCAAATGACGACAATACTCCCAAAGAAATAGCTGAAGTTTTGGCGCCAGAGCAAAATATGGCCCCAGAACAACCTGTCGATGAGGCAGAAGAAATTGTTGCCATCACGGAGCTTGAGATGCCAAAGGCGGTTGAAGCACAAGATCCAATCGACCTTCAAGACCCTGAGGTTTCGACCGCGTCGCCCGCACAAATGGACGCCGCAGACATGTCTGACCTCGCTCCCGTTGCAAAAGCGCCAATCGAAGCCGCTGAGCCAGCTCGCAGCACCGCTAAGCCTGACGAATCCGAACCTGAGACGCAGTCTGATATACTGCCTGAAATCGTTGATGATACTGCTCCGTTGCCTTCATATGAGACGCCTGAGGGCTTGGATGTGCCCGCAATTGAAATCGCAAGCACGCCAGTCATTCAAGGCGATAGTCCCGTGTTGAGCAGCCCGCAAGCGATGGAGCTAACCCAGCCAAACACAGGGACAGCGCCAGTTCACGTCGACACGGATCTGCCAGGCGAAAAGCCAAAGCCTATGGGCACAACTGTGACGCCATCGACTGAAGCCCAAGTGGTAGAGGACGCGGCCAGTGACACCAATAAGGCCGCACAGAGCATCGCCGACGCTATGAGCGCACAGCTGCCAGTTGCCCCTCAAACAGATGCAAAAATTATGCCTCAGGGACAAAGGCCAGTCGGACAAAAAGTCGGAAGCTTCACCGATCGAACCGATGCAATGAAATCCACTCGATTGCCCTCAGTGACAGGCAGCGCGATGGCGGATGCGGCGCCTGTCATCGCAGCAGAAGACCTGCCAGCCATCATCGCCTTTTCCGCCGACTACACCAAATCGAGCGGGGCGCCTGAAATGACGGTGATCTTAGTCGATATCGGTGAATTGGACCCTACATCACCGCAAATTGCAAACCTTCCATTCCCTGTGACCTTTGCCGTCGATGCGCTGGCACCCGGTGCGCGCGAACGGGCACAGATGTATCGCACGGCGGGGCTTGAAGTTTTGTCTTTGATCGGCTTGCCTAAGGGCGCATCGGCCCAAGACGTAGCCTTGACCATCAACCAAGCGCGCGATTTGGTACCTGTTTCTGTCGGTTTCCTTGATGTGCCCTCGGCCTCTTTCCAAGCGACACGAGAAATAGCAGCCCAAGTGGTCGCCTCTGCCGCCTCAAGTGGCCATGGCGTTGTGTCGTTTTCAAGTGGTTTGAATGCGTTGATGCAAGAAGCCACCCGCGCCAAAGAGCCCGCTGCACTGGTGTTTCGCGATTTCGATGGGCGCGATCAGAACATTGCTGCTATCAAGCGGTTCTTGGACCAGGCCGCCTTCCGTGCAGGCATTGACGAAGACATCGTCTTGGTCGGCCGCGCCAAAGAGGACACCGTGAAAGCTTTGGTTGAATGGTCATTGGGCAATCGCGCGGCCACGGTTGAATTGGTGCCTTTATCGTTTTTGTTGATCGGCGGCGGTACGGCGGCAAAATAACTTTCGTGCTGTATTTCGAATGCGCAAAGTTGAATGCTTGACAGCAGGGTGAGATTTCGCGTGAACTCATTGAGCCAAGAGGTGTGTTTTCAATTTTGAAAACGCAGGCGCGAGGAGGTCCCGATGAGCCATCTAGAGACAGATTTAGTTGCCGCCCCAGTGCCTGAGGTCGCGCGTCTATCGCTTGGCGATTTGGTGTTTGCGCTTAAAGCTGGCGCGGGCGACTTTCGCAAAGCGCCGCAGTTCGGGTTGTTCTTTTCCATCGTCTACGTCTTGGGCGGGATCGTTTTGGTCTGGCTGGGCGCGGGCACAGTGGAATGGACCTTTGCGATGACCTTGGGCTTTCCTCTGGTGGCACCTTTTGCCGCCGTGGGATTGTACGAGGTGTCGCGCCGCCTAGAGCGTGGCGGGGCGATGGATTGGTACAAAATCTTGGGCGTGGTGAAATCTGAAAAAGACCGCCAAGTGCCATGGATGGGCGCGATCATTTTGATTTACTTCCTGTTTTGGTCTTTCCTAGCGCATATGATTTTCGCGCTGTTCATGGGTCTATCTGTGATGCGCAATGTGTCCACCAGCTATGAGGCGTTTTTGACGCCAAACGGCCTGACCATGATCGGAGTTGAACTTGGCGTGGGGGCTGTTTTGGCCTTCATCTTGTTTTCGCTCACCGTCACCAGCCTGCCGCATCTGCTTGACAAAGAAGTGGATTTTGTCACGGCCATGCTGTTGTCTTTGCAGGTGGTGAAAGAAAACTTCTGGGTGATGATGGTCTGGGCCATGCTTGTGGCGGGACTGACATTTATCGCCATGCTGCCGTTGTTTTTGGGTTTGTTGGTGGTCATGCCCGTTTTGGGCCACGCGACTTGGCATCTGTACAAACGGGCTTTGGTGTAGCGGGCTATATCATGACCGGATGGATGTGATTGATGGCGGAAAATTCCTATGAGTTTCGCCAAGCGACGCTGGATGACGTCGAACTGATTACTGGGTGGCAAGCTGCGCCCCATGTGCGTAGATGGTGGGATGCAGCAGAGCCATACGATCAAGACGACATGAATGACTCGCGCGTGTCGCGGTGGATCGTGTCTTTTGAGGCGCGTCCTTTTGCATTCATGCAAGATTATACGGTGCATGGCTGGAACGACCATCATTTTGCCAATCTTGCCAAAGGCACGCGAGGTATTGATCAGTTCATTGGCGATCCTGAGATGATTGGCCTCGGGCATGGATCGGCCTTTATCGCTGCAAGGATGGGCGCTTTGTTTGACGCAGGCGCGCCGATGATTGCGACCGATCCCCACCCCGACAATACCCGCGCGATAGCTGTCTATGCAAAGCTTGGGTTCGATCCGTTAGGTCCGCCGCAAAACACGCAGTGGGGGGTGATCTTGCCTATGGTGGCGCATAGATAAGCGCAGCTTAAATCTACGTCGTCATCCGCTTTGCAAACTCCGTAAGATCGCCACAGACATAGTCAGGCTTGCGCACATTGGGCAGATCAAAAACGCTGTTGTGCGCACGCGCGATGAAGGCGCTTTGATAGCCTGCCGCCTGCGCGCCGATGGTGTCCCAGATATGACATGCGATCATGCACATGTCTGATGCTGGTATGTTCAACGCTTTGGGCACGAGGTCATAGACAGATCTATGGGGCTTGAACTTTTCAACCTCGGATACATTGAAGTGATGATCAAAGAACCCTGCGATGCCTGCAGTTTCCAGCGGTGTCGGCGATGGCGTCGGGGCAGAATTGGTCAAGGTCACAAGGGTGTAGCCCGCATCGCGCAAAACGGTCAGCGCAGGCGCGACATCTTTGTGGGCTGGCATCTGGCCAAACAGCTGTTTCAGCTCGGCAATGTCCGCATCCGTAACGTCGATTCCCTTGTTGGCTCCCACCATGCGCAACATACTGCCCGCCAGCGCGCCAAAGGGCGTGTAAATATCGGACAGGGTGAGTGTTTGAGAATATAAAATCAACTCAGCAAACCATTCGCGCAGCACAGTGGCAGAGCCAAACAGACGTGTGAATAGCGGCTCCAGCACGGTGATATCCAGCAAAGTTTCATTGACGTCAAACACCAAAACGGTTGGGCGGTCTAGGTCTGTCATCGTCAGCTCCTTCTTTGATCGCAAATTCTCAAGCTACATCAGCTCGGGGTGGTCACTGCAGCTCGCCTGCGCCCTGTAAGCATCAAGGCCAATCCCGCCGCGACGATTACAGCCCCGCCGAACAGTTCCATCGCGTCGGGACGCTCATGAAATACTAGTGCCGCCAACACCATCGCGAACAACAGGCGCGAATAGCGAAACGGCGTCACCATCGATACTTCGCCTGTGCGCATGGCAAAGGTCAATGCCGTATAGGCCGCGACGCCAACCACAACAGCGGATATCAGCATCAAGGCTTCAAGCCCTGTGGGCATGACCATTTGGCCCCGCCATGCCAGCAAGATCACGCCAGAGACGATCAACATGGCAAAGCCATAAACGCCAAGCTGGGCGTAGGACAGCCCCTTTGGCGCGGCACGTGTCGCCAGATCACGCCCCGCAAAGCCGATCATCCCAAGTACCGCCAAAATCGATAGGGGTGTGAACCCGTCAAGGCCCGGACGCAGAACTAAAAGCACGCCGAAGAACCCCAAAGTGATCAAAGCCCACCGCAGACCCGAAATCTTTTCACGAAAGATCACAGCGCTGGCGGCGGCGACCAACAAAGGCGTGGCCTGCAAAATCGCTGATGTGGTCGACAGTGCCGTGAGCGCGAGCGACAACGTGAAAAACAACCGCCCCAAAACCTCGAACAAAGACCGGATCAACAGGGCAGGGTGTTTGAGGTCAGTATTAAAAATACGCTCGCCACGCTGCCAAGTCAGCAGTGCGAAAACCAGCGCCCCGCCAGTGCCGAATAGAATCAAAATCTCAGAAACAGGCAGGTGAGATGATACATGCTTTAAAAGTGTGTCTTCGACGGCAAACAAGGCCATGGCCAGCACCATAAAGGCAGCGCCTGTCACATTGCCAGCGGCGCCGCTTTTATCTGTGGTATTGGGCATCTCTCGTGTCCTTAAGTATCTGAACAAACACTGTCTTGGATCGCCTCAAGAGACAAGCGTCTTGGGGGCATGTGTCGAAATTTCAATGGCAGTCGGTCACACAAAAAACGGCCCGTGACACAAAGGTCAGGGCCGCTTTGAAACCTGATCAAGCCGCGCCTTATTTGGCAGCAGGATCTTTCGCGGGCGATGTTTTCGCAACGCCAGGGGCTTTGTTTTGGGAATTGGTTGTCAAAGGATCGTCAGCACGCTGAACAGAGCCTTCAAAATGCGCACCACTCTCAATAGCGATGGTTTTGTGAATGATGTCGCCTTCGACTTTAGCAGACGATGTCAGACGCACTTTCAAACCGCGTACGCGACCGATGATGCGGCCATTGATGACAACGTCATCTGCCATAACTTCACCGCGCACCGTGGCTGTTTCGCCAATGGTCAGTAAATGCGCACGAATGTCGCCCTCAACAGTGCCTTCGATTTGAATATCGCCGGTTGTTTTGAGGTTGCCCACAATCGTCAAATCGCTGGACAGCACAGAGGCTGGCGGCTTGGCTTTTGGCGCTGTTGGGGTGAATTCAGGTGCCTTTTTAGGGGGCGCTGATTTTGGCGCCGTAGCGGCGTCTGTTGGTGTCACGTCATCGGTTCCTTTAGACGGGCCCGGCTCATTTATTCTGCTTTTAGAAAACATCGTTGGCAGCCTTAATATAGGTCATCGGGTTAACGGCCTTTCCATCTACGCGCACTTCGTAGTGGAGGTGAGTACCAGTGGAGCGGCCAGAATTCCCCATAGCACCGATTTGCTGACCACGCGAGACCCTTTGTCCAACTTTGACCATAAGTTGTGATTGGTGTGCGTAACGTGTCTCAATTCCGAACTCGTGTTGGATTTTGACCAGACGGCCATATCCGTTAGACCAGCCCGCAAAAGTGACAACGCCGTCAGCAGTAGAGTAAATAGGTGTGCCGTAGGCTGCCGCGAAGTCTGTTCCTTCGTGCATGCGGCCCCAGCGCGGGCCAAAGCCCGATGTGTAGCGGAAAGAAGTTTTAAGCGGCAAAGCAAACGGCGCTTTTTGGGCGGCTATGCGATACAGGTTCAAACGATCCATTTTTTCGATAATGCTATTGGCGCGCAGACTGTCAGGGTCCGCGATGCCGCCTTTGGTGGAAAATGTGATAGGTGTCAGCGGCCCACCTTGGCCCGACAGGCCCGAGCGCACCGTGTTCAGCAAGCTCTTGGTAGACAAGCCTGCCGCCGTAAACATCTTGTCCAGCGGTTCAACGGATACGATCACAGCGTCTTCAAGCTGGGAAAAAATCCGGTCGTTCTTTTCTTCCATCAAGCGAAGATCGTCTTGCAGCGTGTCGGCCGTATGTTCGGCTCGATTGGCCAGCAACACCATATTGTCGCGTTCAACAGCCGTATCGTTCAAAGCGGCAGACAGGACATCGACAGTGTTGCGAATTTCTTGCGGGTTGATGCTTTGGGTGTCTGGATCCTTGCCATCAAGTTTGGCCTGTAGCAGCGCGGCGTCTTCGCGAGCCGCATCGCGGTCCTTCATGGTGCGGCGCAGCGTTGATTGGACAACGGTAACGCCTGTACCCAGTTCACGCACACGCTCTTCAGAGGATAAAAGCTCGGATTGCATGGTGGAAATCTGGGCCAGCGCCGTGTTGAACCGCGCTTGCGCGGCTGTGGCTTCGGCCGCGCGCATATCGCGCTCAGCCGCCAATTCGTTAACGCGGCTTTCAAACAGTGCCAAGTCGCGCGATGCTTGATCGCGCAGGTTGCCCGACCCAATGCTGTCCATCAAAATTATTGCAGATGCGACAATCAACCATCCTGCTAAAACAGACATTCCAGCAAAGCCAATGACTTGAGTGACCGGCGTCAGGCGAATGTAACGTGTTTCGCTTTCAGAGCGTAGAAATACCCTTTGCTCAGGAAAACTGTGCTCAAGCATAGAATTGAGCTTGTGTGTCAGCATATTGGTCAAAAAACCGTCCTCACATCCCATTTTGTCCGCTTTTTATGTGGGCGGTTGTAAACCGATCCACAGCGGTTGCCACTGTGTTACAAAAGGATTCATCTATCGGCAATCCTTTTGCCCGTTTTGATGTGGCACTATTGGGAAATGCATGTTTATTGGCGGTTTTTTGCCGAAACGAGCCTGAATTTCGCCTGTTCTTTGCTGCCAGTTTTAGACACGCCGAATCAAACCACACCAAGGTTGAGAACTGCAAAGATGCCACTGCAAGATATGGTATTCCATACCCTGCAGCACGCAAGTGTTGCATTTTGCGAATTAGTCAATCAGTGGCCAATAAAAGTCCGGTGGAATGCCTGCTTCCGCGCGTTTTTCGTCATTAAAAGGCGGCTTCAACGCCCCGTGAAAGTATGTGCGCACCAGCGCGTGAAACAACGGTTTCGGATCAACATTGTCTCGGCCGCACAGAAAATGGAACCATTTAGAACCATAGGACACATGGCCCACTTCCTCGGCATAAATCACATCGAGGGCCGCCACAGTGTCTTTGTCTTTGGCCTGTTGGAACAGCTTGATCATGCCTGGCGTGACATCTAATCCGCGGGCTTCTAAAACCATCGGGACCACGGCCAAACGCCCCATTAGGTCGTCTGCTGTTTCTTCGGCGGCTTGCCACATGCCGGCATGGGCTGGCAAAGCGCCGTAGTGGCTATCAAAGGCTTCAAGACGATCACACAGCAGATTGAAGTGTTTGGATTCCTCATAAGCTGCGCGAACCCAGTCGTCATAGAACCCAATCGGGAACGGCACATGTGAAAACCGCGCGATCAGGTCCCAATGCAAATCGACGGCGTTCAATTCGATATGGGCAATTGCATGTAACATCGCGATGCGCCCTTCCGGCGTACCGGGTTTGCGTTTGGGTACATCTCTGGGCGACAGCAATTCAGGTTTATTAGGTCGCGCAGGAAAGTCCGGCGGCGTGATTGTGCCGACCTCAATCGGTGTGGCGCCGTCCTCGCGACTGGCGCGCCACAATGCGGCATAACGATGGGACAGCGCCGTTTTTGCGCGCCCGTCTGCCGTGCGCAACACAGCATCAGCCATCTCGGTCAACGTCATCGCGGGACTCGAGCGCGAGGTCATGATTGCGCGGCTTCAAGCACTTCGGCGGCGTGTCCTTTGACCTTGACCTTGGGCCAGATCCGCAGAACTTTTCCAGCTTCATCAAGCAGATAGGTCGCGCGCACGATGCCCATAAAGGTCTTGCCATACATGGATTTTTCCTGCCAAACGCCGTAGTCTTCGCACATCGTCCCATTTTCGTCGGACAAAAGTGGAATGCCCAGATCGTGTTTTTTGCAAAAGTTATCGTGCTTTTTAACGCTGTCTTTCGAAATGCCGATTACAACGGTGTTTGCCGCTTCAAACTGCGCCTTCATTGCCGTGAAATCCAACGCCTCTGTCGTGCAACCGGGTGTGTTGTCTTTGGGGTAGAAATACAAAACCACCTTGCGTCCAATAAGATCGGCGCGTGACAGATCGGTGCCTCCGTCGCGGGGCAAAGTGAAATCAGGGGCGAGTGTTCCAATATCGAGCATGTTTGATCCTTGCGGGTTAAAGCGTTTCTGTTAGGTCGGCCAATTTGTGCCCTTGTCGCTGAAAAGGACCGCTTTGACCATTGCATCTGAATAGGGTTCAGTTTTAAGCCGGAATACGCCAAGATCAACCAGCCGCCCGTCATGTGATGTGGCGAGATCCATTTTTGAGAGTCCCAAACACGCCATGAGCGACACGCCTGATCTTGATCCGTCCCAAAAGGACAGCACGCAGATCCCTGCTGCGACAGGCCGTGAAGGCACGCCGATGGAGGCCTCAGGCGACAAGGGCTTGCGCCAAGCAAGCAGCACCGATGCGATTCTTGCAATCGATGTGACACCGGAGACGCCGGAGACGGATGAGGCATCCGCACCCGGTGCAAACTCTGGTGAAGACAAAAAAACCAATAAGCTTTGGGGTGTTCGCCCTCATAAAAAACGCCACCACGCGCACCGTTTTGGGCTGTGGTTCTTTTCTATGGTGTTGTTCTTGGGGCTTTTGGCTGGGGTGGGTGTGTTGTCGTTGACGGGACAGGACGTCGTTTTGCCGCCCGCGCTGACCAAACACATTGAAAGCCAAATGAACCGCAATTTGGGCGATGCCAAAGTCTCGGTCGGGCAAATCGTTGTCACGGTCGATAAACATTTCATTCCACAAATTCGCGCCAGAAATGTGGGCATCATTGATCCCACCGGGTCTGAGATCGCGCGGCTGAGCACGCTTCATGCGCAATTTTCCATAGGGCAATTGAAAAGCGGACAGATTACGCCGCGTGCCTTGCGTTTGATGGGCGCACAAATCGTCGTGAGGCGCGGTGTCGATGGTAACTTTGCCCTTGATTTTGGTGGCGCAAGCGGAATTTTTGGCTCCGCGGAAGAGGTGCTCAAAGCCATCGATACTGCCTTTACAACCAAGCCGTTGAGCGATGTTCAAACCGTTGATGTCAGTGGACTAACTGTCATTTTAGAGGACGCGCGCTCAAATCGCATTTGGCAAGCTACCGATGCGGTTCTTACATTAACAAATTCTGACGAAAATATAGATATATCAATGAACTTTG
This sequence comes from Pacificibacter sp. AS14, assembly GCF_038899935.1. NCBI lineage: Bacteria > Pseudomonadati > Pseudomonadota > Alphaproteobacteria > Rhodobacterales > Roseobacteraceae > Pacificibacter > Pacificibacter sp. AS14. The sequence goes on along the minus strand of NZ_JBBMQI010000012.1, from coordinate 45,411 downwards.
ATGTGTTTAATGGCACAGAAGACTTGGCGCGCCTGCAAATGAGCTTTGCAACGCGCAAGGGGTCATTGGCCACAACCATCGCGTTGAATATCGAAAATGCACCAGCTTTGGATATGGCGCAACAAACCCCTGCATTGGCCTTTTTATCCGTACTTGATGCACCGATTTCAGTCGCGATGCGCGCGTATATAAATTCTGCTGGCGACCTGTCGAGTTACTCAGGCACGTTGGAAATTGGCTCCGGTCAATTGATCGCTGGCGGCGGGGCAAGGCCATTAGATTTTAACGGTGCCAGAGGGTATTTTGATTATGACCCAGCGATTGAGCGCTTGTCATTCACAGAGTTATCAATGCGCTCTGAAGCATTTACCATCGCAGGTAACGGTCAGGTGTTACTGCGCGCTTTCGAGGGCAATTTCCCGTCGCAGTTTGTAGGGCAGTTCTATATTGATCAGCTCACAGCCGACCCGCGCGGCGTGTTCGACCAACCGCTGTCGTTTGACGCTGGGCTTGTTGATCTGCAACTGAGTCTTGAACCTTTTTCTGTGAATCTGGGACAGTTGGCGCTGCAGCAAGGTGATCTATGGCTGCGCGCAAAGGGCGCCGCGCACGCGACACCTGAGGGCTGGAGCTTGTCCGTAGATGCCGAAACAGATGCGATGCAAGCCTCTGACCTTATGGCGTTATGGCCTGATGCTGTCGTGCCTAAGACTCGCACTTGGATCATGGAAAATATTCAGTCAGCCACCTACAAAGACATTGCAATGTCGCTTCGATTGGCCCCGGGGGCTGCAACGCCACGAACCCATTTGGGTTGGTCGTTTGAGGATGCAGATGTACGGTTCATGAAGGCTTTGCCCCTTGTGACAGCGGGCGCTGGCTATGGAACCATTTCAGGCAATGCACTGACCATTGTTGTGCAAGAGGGCACGATTTCGGCACCGTCTGGCGGCGATGTCGATGTGGCGGGTACAGTTTTGCGTATTCCACAGTTGGATGTCAAACCCGCGGTGTTGACCGCGCAGCTAAAAACATCGTCGCAAGTTGAGGCGGCTTTGGCTTTGATGACGCTAAAACCCTTTGAAGTGCTCAAAGATGCTGATTTTGGCACGGATGTGGCGCAGGGGCAGGCGGTTTTGGCGGGGCAGCTATCAGTGCCTTTGATCAAAGGTATCGACATCAAGGACGTTGATTTCGACATCACCGGAGATATTACAGATGCGTCTTCAACCCAGTTGATGGCGGGCAAAGAGCTGCGCGCGCCACGTATGGCTTTGGCGCTGACCCCTGAGGGGTTAAGTCTATCTGGATCCGTCGAGGTGTCGGGCGCCCGCGCCATAGCGGTTTGGCGCAAAAATTTTGGCCCTGAAAACCGCGGAAAATCAGATATTTCCGGCTCTGTTACGATCAATCAAGCGCTTCTAGATGCCTTTGATATTGATCTGCCTGCCAGAACTTTGTCGGGCAGTGCGCAAGGGGATTTGAACGTCGCCTTACGCGCAGGCAAAGATCCAACGTTTCGCATCACCTCACAGATGGAGGGGCTCGGTCTGTCGATGCCCACCATCGGGTTTTCAAAATCCAAAGCGCGCAGCGGCTCGTTTCGCGTTAGCGGCACATCCGGCGATGTGCCCAAGGTGACGTCTTTATCCATTGAAGCGCCGGGGCTGACAGCGACGGGTGGCTCTGTGACGCTGGCTTCAAACGGCGGGCTTGATCGTTTGCGCTTTGACAGGTTGAAAGTGGGCAGCTGGTTGGACAGTTCTGCCACCTTGATTGGGCGTGGCAAAGGGCAATCTGTCGCGGTGAAACTTGGCGGCGGTACACTTGATCTGTCGAAATCGCCCTTTGGAAACGGTGGCAGCACAGGCGGCGCGTCCAGTTCTGGACCCATCGAGATGGTCTTGGATCGCCTGATTGTGACTGAAAGCTTGTCTTTGAACGGAGTCTCGGCGCAACTGACACAAAACCGTGGGCTTTCGGGACAATTTGCGGGCCGGCTTAACGGTCAAGCGCCGATCACTGGAACGGTTCGTCCTGGTCAATTTGGGCCGACTATTTCTGTGCGAGCCGAGAATGCGGGCAATACCGTCATGGCGGCTGGATTATTGGAGAAAGCCTCAGGCGGGAACCTGGAATTGACGCTAACGTCAAAGCCCGCTCAAAACAACTATGACGGCAAAGTGCGGATCACGGATATGCGTGTGCTGTCCGCGCCTGAATTGGCGCAGCTATTGTCGCTGGTTTCAGTGGTTGGATTGTTGGATCAATTGTCTGGGCCGGGTATCGCGTTCAGCGACATTCGCAGCGATTTTACAGTTCAACCCGACCGGATCCTCATTGGGACGTCCAGCGCGGAGGGCCCGTCATTGGGCATCACGGGCGAGGGTACGTATTATACCGCCGCAAGGCAGATCGATTTGCAAGGGGTGATTTCCCCGATCTATTTCTTGAACGGGATCGGTCAAGTGTTTGCTCGTAAGGGCGAGGGATTGTTTGGCTTTAACTTCACCCTCAAAGGCGCGATTGACAATCCCAGCGTAGGGGTTAATCCGCTGTCTATTCTGACGCCGGGGGCTTTGCGCAGCATCTTCCGTAAAAAACCGTCTTCTGTCCCCGCCAACTGACGCGGGTCTTTAAAGGTATTTTGATGAAACTCTCTGATTTTGATTTCGACTTGCCGCAAAGCTTGATCGCGACACGGCCTGCCAAGCCTCGATCCTCTGCGCGTTTGTTGGTGGCAACGCCGACGCAGATCCATAATGCGCATGTGTATGATTTGGTGGATTGGTTCCGCGCCGGCGACCGCTTGGTGTTGAACGACACAAAGGTGCTGCCAGCGCGCCTGACAGGCCAACGCGGGCGCGACACTGCGCAAGGCTATCAAGAGGCACGCGTCGAGGTAACTTTGCTGGAACCGCAGGCCACAGCAGGTCAGTGGCGCGCATTGGTGAAGCCGTTGAAAAAGGTGAAAGAGGGCGAAGTCGTTCGGTTCTCAGACGACCTAAGCGCCACTTTGGACAGCAAAGAAGACGGAGCTGCCTATATGACGTTCAACCTGACGGGCGATGATTTCGATGCGGCTTTGAACGCGGCAGGCGCCATGCCTTTGCCCCCTTATATCGAGGCCCTGCGTAAAGCTGATGCGCAAGACAAAGAAGATTACCAGACCGTGTGGGCCAAAACCCTTGGCGCGGTTGCTGCCCCCACGGCCTCGCTGCATTTTGATGCGCCCTTGTTAGAAGCGCTCAAAGCCAAGGGCGTCGAGATCACTTATGTGACGCTGCATGTGGGCGCAGGTACGTTTTTACCGGTAAAAGTCGACAATGTGGACGATCATAAAATGCACGCGGAATGGGGCGAGGTCTCCCCCCAAGCTGTGACTGAGATCACCAAAACCAAAGCCGCTGGGGGCCGTGTGATCCCCGTGGGCACCACCGCTTTGCGCCTGATCGAGAGTGCCGCGCGCGAGACAGGCCAAATCGCGGCTTTCGTGTCTGACACAGATATTTTCATCCGCCCTGGGTTCACATTTCACGTGGCTGATGCGCTGATGACCAATTTTCATCTGCCCAAATCGACGCTGATGATGCTGGTGTCCGCTGTGATGGGATATGATCGTATCCGCGAGATTTATGCCCATGCGATTGAGCATGACTATCGCTTTTTCTCGTATGGGGATGCGTCCTTGTTGTTGCCGCATGAGGCCAAGTGACATGCAACCACCCAAGGGGCGCTGTGATCCTAACTTGCGACCTTAAAGTAAATCGGTAAAACTGCTCTTGAGTATTTTCACATATTTGGGGCACGACAACATGATCGATTGGATCATCTTCTTGCCAGCTTGTTTCGCACTCAATCTTGCGTTTGGTCCGAACAATCTTTTGGCATTGATGCATGGCGCGCGGGCGGGCGTGGTCTTTTCACAATGTGCCGCTTTGGGGCGACTGATGGTATTCGTGCCCATGATCACGGTCAGTGCACTGGGGTTGGGGGTTGTGCTAACAACATCTGCCGTGGTGTTCAGTTTCGTTAAGGTGATTGGCGCTGCCTATTTGATTTGGCTGGGTCTCTCACTCTGGCGCAGTTCGGCCTCGATTGAGTTGGGTGTTGCTGATGGTGCGAAGCTAAACCTACTACGCGCCTTTAAAACTGAGGCGGTTGTCGCCTTGAGCAACCCAAAGGCCATATTGATATTTGCCGCCTTTTTTCCGCAATTTGTGGCTCTTGACGCCTATTGGCAAAGCTATGCGATGCTTGGTGCTGCTTTCATTGGTATGGAAGCCATTGCGATTTGTGTCTATGCGCTGATCGGGCGTTTCGCGTCCAAATTTTCCGCAGGAAAATTACCACTGATGCAGCGCGCATCAGGTCTGACCATGGCGCTTTTTGGCCTTTTGCTGCTGGTCAGCCCGTCTCCCACGCGGTCAGGATGAACGTCGTAGATTTGGAGGTGGACCAATGAACAACACTATCAGCATTCGACCAGCCCAAGGTGCAGATGTAGAGGCTGTGCGCGCCTGCGCCCATGATGCTTATGAACAATATATAGCGGCCATAGGGCACAAGCCCGCGCCTATGACAGCGGATTATGCGGGGCTTATTGCCTCGGGTCATGTCCATGTCGCCACTGATGCGCAGTCAGACGTGCTTGGGGTTATCGTGTTCTACCCCGATGGATCAGACATGATGTTGGAAAATATCGCCGTGCACAGCGAGGCCACAGGGCGCGGCATAGGCAAGCGTTTGATCGGCTTTTGCGAAAGCTCTGCCAAACAGTCCGGCTTGAATGCAGTGCGCCTATATACCAATGAGAAAATGATCGAAAACCTGTCGATCTATCCACACCTAGGATACCGCGAAATCGAACGCCGCACAGAGCAGGGGTTCAATCGTGTCTTTTTTGTCAAAGACATTTGAAACCTGAGAAAACCGTGTTTCATTCGGATTTCATCTATTCAAACGCGACGTTTTCGCATGCCGTGAATATTCTTCTTTCTTAGTTCATTCGCCTTTGATAGCAGTGGCGTTCAACTGTCCAAACGTCAAAATGGGCACCCCAATATTCTAGTGTTCAAGGTGACTCTATGCGTCAGGTTCTCGCGTCTTCCTCAGCTTTATTGCTTGGTATGTTGCTTTTGATGATCGGTAACGGTCTTCAAGGGTCGGTTTTAGGGGTGCGTGGCGGCTTGGAAGGGTTTTCCACCTTCGCGCTCTCCGTCGTGATGTCTGGCTATTTCCTTGGGTTTTTGGGCGGATCGCAGATCACCCCGCATTTGATTCGCCGAGTGGGGCACGTGCGGGTCTTTGCCGCGCTTGGGTCGTTCATTTCCGCAGCCTTGATCATTTTCCCCACCCTGACAGACCCAACCGTTTGGACCATTTTACGCATCATCTTGGGTTTTTGTTTCTCAGGCGTCTATGTCACAGCCGAAAGCTGGCTGAACAATGCCACCACCAATGACATGCGCGGCAAAACGCTTTCCGCCTATATGATCGTACAAACGATTGGCATGGTGATCGCCCAAGGCATTTTGTCCATTGGCGACCCTTCTGGCTATATACTGTTCATTGTTCCGTCTGTGTTGGTTTCGATCTCTTTCGCCCCGATCTTGCTGTCGGTATCACCTACGCCACCCTTTGAGACCTCAAAGCCAATGACGCTGCGCCGCTTGTTTGCCGTGTCACCTTTGGGCTGTGTCGGTATGTTTTTGGTGGGGGGCGTCTTTGGGGCGCAGCTCGGTATGGGGGCAGTCTATGCCACTCAAGCTGGGTTTACCTTGCCTGAAGTTTCGACTTTTTTGGCCGCGATCTTCATTGGCGCCTTGGTGTTCCAGCTGCCTATTGGGTGGATTTCGGATCGCCTTGACCGCCGTTTGGTGATCTTGGGGGCCGCCGGTATTGGTGGCGTTGCCTGTCTTGCGGGCAGTGTCATGGGCACGCAGCTTTATATCGCAATTGGTGTAGCGCTTCTGGCGGGGGGCATGGCGTCACCGCTCTATTCACTCTTGATTGCGCACACCAGTGACTTTCTCGAACCTGATGATATGGCGGGTTCGTCTGGTGGGTTGATTTTCATTAATGGTGTTGGTGCCGTTGGCGGCCCGATGATTGCCGGTTGGCTTATGGGGCTTTTTGGCCCGTCTGGGTATTGGCTTTTGCAAGCGATCTTGATGCTGGCCATCGTGGGCTATGCGGCTTGGCGGATGACGCGCCGCGCTGCGACCCCCGTTGATGAGACCGCTGCCTATGTCGCTGTTATGCCGTCAACGACACCTGTGGCGTCTGAAGTGGCGCAAGAATGGGCGATAGAGCAAGCCGAAGATGACGCAGAAGAAGCCGAGATCCAAGCCGCGTTACTTGAGTAGCCTGCTTTGCGACTTTAATTTGTTGCGCAAACTGTCCCAATTGCGCAACATTCGAAAATATGACGCGATTTGCGAGATACTCCCCTTGTGTCACCCCTAAGGAATTGTAACGATTTTATGTAACAGGTACGCCATCACGGAGAGACGACATGGCCCATATCCCGTCGCTGCAATTGAACATCACGCCGAATGATGTCTTGTCCTTTTGGCTCGATGAGCTCACACCCCAAGATTGGTATGTGGCGAATGACGCGCTGGATGCTAAAATCCGCGACCGGTTTTTACCGGCTTGGGAAAAAGCACAGGAGGGGGCCTTTTCGTTGTGGCTGACTCACGCCTCCGGAGCATTGGCCTATATCATTCTGAACGATCAGATGCCGCGCAATATGTTTCGTGGTGAGGGCAAAAGCTTTGCTTCTGATCGGATAGCTTTGGCCGCAGCAAAGGCCGCTATTTCTAAGGGCTGGGATATGAAAATCGATGCACCTGCACGTCAGTTTTTCTATTTGCCCTTGATGCATTCTGAATGTTTGACAGACCAAGAACGTAATGTGTGTCTGTTCAAAGAACGTATGGAGGCCTCAGATGATAACCTGCGCCACGCCAAGGCGCATCGCAATGTTATTCGCGAGTTTGGTCGCTTTCCCTACCGCAATGAAGCACTTGTTCGGGCCACAAATACAGCCGAAGAGGCGTTTTTGGCCAAAGGTGGATATCGATTTGCGCTGGAATCCCTCTCGTCTGTTGCAGCTTAATCGCCTGTAAACAAAACCATTTCGCTCTATCTATGCGTTTTTCGCCTGAGCTATGCGTCAGGTGGGACGCGGCCTTTCGCAGCTATGGACACAAGGCCCGTTGATCGAGTTTTTAAAGTAGTTTAGTGTCAAACTAATTATGGTTTCGGGAGGATCCCCATGGCAGATAAATCTTTTGACCTAGTCGTAATCGGCGCAGGCCCAGGCGGCTATGTCGCCGCAATTCGAGCCGCTCAGCTTGGTCTTTCAGTCGCTTGTATTGAGCGTGAAAACCTTGGCGGCATCTGTTTGAACTGGGGCTGTATCCCGACGAAAGCATTGCTACGCTCCGCAGAAATTTTCCACCACATGGAACGTGCCAAAGACTTTGGTTTGTCAGCTGAAAAAATCGGCTTTGATTTGGACGCCATCGTTAAGCGCTCACGCGGTGTGGCCAAGCAAATGAATGCAGGCATCAAAGGCCTGTTCAAAAAGAATAAGATCACCTCGATCATGGGCGAGGCCAAGTTGGCCGGCTCAGGTAAGGTCATTGTGAAAACCGACGCGGGCACTGAAACCCTTGTGGGCAAAAACATCATCGTCGCAACAGGCGCACGTGCACGTGAACTGCCCGGTCTTGAAGCAGACGGCGATCTCGTTTGGGCTTACCGCCAAGCGCTTGTGCCGACGCGTATGCCAAAGAAATTGCTGGTGATCGGCTCTGGTGCCATCGGCATCGAATTTGCCAGCTTTTACAATACACTTGGCGCTGAAACGACTGTTGTCGAGGTCATGGATCGCGTGTTGCCGGTTGAAGACAAAGACATCTCGGCCTTCGCGAAAAAGCAATTCGTAAAACAAGGCATGAAAATTCTAGAGAAAACCACTGTTAAGAAACTGGACCGTTCCGCGGGTAAAGTTGTGGCACATCTTGAAGACGCCAAAGGCACCACAACGCAAGAATTTGACACTGTGATTTCTGCTGTTGGTATCGTCGGCAATGTTGAAGGCTTGGGTCTCGAAGATCTCGGCATCAAAGTCGATCGTACACATATCGTGACAGACGAATACTGCCGCACTGGCGTCGAAGGCGTTTTCGCCATCGGTGATGTCGCAGGCGCGCCTTGGTTGGCGCACAAAGCGTCTCATGAAGGCGTCATGGTGGCGGAACTTGTTGCAGGTCTCAAAGCCCACGCGATCAAGCCGAACACCATTGCGGGCTGCACTTATTGTCACCCACAGGTGGCGTCAGTTGGTCTGACCGAAGAGAAGGCGAAAGAGGCCGGCTATAAAGTCAAAGTCGGAAAATTCCCCTTCATTGGCAACGGTAAAGCTGTCGCCATGGGCGAGGCCGAAGGGCTGGTCAAAACCATATTCGACGAAGCAACAGGCGAGCTATTGGGCGCGCATATGGTTGGCGCAGAAGTTACCGAGATGATCCAAGGTTACGTCATCGGACGTCAGCTTGAGACCACCGAAGAAGACTTGATGCAAACCGTCTTTCCACACCCAACCATGTCGGAAATGATGCATGAATCTGTGCTGGATGCTTACGGGCGTGCGCTGCACATCTAAGGTTTTCACCTGATCACATTGATACAGCGCCGTCCCATTGGGGCGGCGCTTTGCGTTTTTTATGTAGCTGCTTGCGTGAATTCGTTAGGTGTTCTTAATTGTTCGATGTTCGTGCGGGGCTTGTGCGCATATGCGCGTACTCCTATGGTCGCCCTATGACTGATTGGGATTCCCTGCGTTATATCTTGGCTGTCGCTCGCGAGGGTGGCCTGTCAGGTGCTGCGCGCGTTTTGGGGGTCAACCACGCCACCGTATCGCGTCAATTGTCGCGGGTCGAAGAGGCTTCAGGCGTGCGGTTCTTCACCCGTTTGGCGTCTGGTTTGCAAGCGACAGAAGCGGGTAAAGTTGCCATCGCCCATGCTGAAGAGGTTGAAGCGCGCATGGTCGCGCTCGACATCGCTTTGGCGGCGCGCGACGAAACCGAAGAGGGCGAATTGCGCATCACCATTCCGCCGCTTGTTGCCGAAGACCATTTTGCGCAAGACCTGAAAGAATTCAAACGTTTGCATCCTGGTATTGATATCCAGATTCGTGGCTCTACCGATGTGTTGAATTTGCACAAACGCGAGGCGGATATCGCCATACGCGTCAGCAGTTCGCCTGAGGAAAGCCTGTGGGGGCGGATGATGGTACAACAGCGCGCAGGCTGGTTTGCCTCGCCCGATTTTATCGAAGAATACGCCGATGTCTTGGACGGTAAAGACATGGACACGCCGCTGCCCTATATCGGTTTTACCGCTTGGGATAACGTGTGTCCGCCGACGCTCTTCGCCAATATGCCCAGCTGTAGAATCGCACTGAAAACCGACGATATGATCTCGGCCATTTCGGCGGCACATTTGGGTATCGGCGTCGTACGCTGCACCCATTTGGTGGGCAGTGGTGATACGAAATTGGTGCGTGTGCCGCAATTCGCGCTGGATGATCATTTCCCGATTTGGATTTTGACCCATCCCGATCTGCGTCATGTCCCGCGTGTGACCGAATTTATGCGCTTTATCGCGGCGCGGTTTTCATCGCGCCGCGAGATCTATTTCGGTCCAGATGAACTCAGCGCGGGTGGGAAAATGGCCAGCGCAGAACAGGCGACTTTTGACGGTGATGTTACCGAACCCGCCGAATAAGGACCCTATATCAAAAGTCTAGGCCCGATGTATGTCGCCGCCGTCTAATGTCCAATCGGTCAGGCTGCCTAGGTTTTGCACATCGCGATGCCCCATTTGGGTCAACATCCGTGCTGCCCCAGCCGATCGAGCCCCAGAAGCACAATAGAGCACGATTTTTTTACCCAATTTCAGGTCCGAGTCGCACTCAGGCGAGGACGGGTTGGCGCGCATGGCCAACGCAGCCAGCGGAATATTCACCGCGCCTTTGGCAATGCCAGATTGAGCAACTTCGCTTGGGTCACGCACGTCGATTAAGATCGTTGTTCCGGAACTGATGCCGACCCGAATATCATCGACGCTGATTTTTGGTCCACTTTTGGGGCCGCTTTTGAAAAGTCCAAACATGTGTTGCCTTCTTGTTTCATGTCTTGTGTTGCGCATCATTTAGGCCAGATCAAGCTTGCTGTCAGTTATAAATTCGCCAACTTTTTGCTTATCGGGTATGGCCTGTGCGCAACTTACCCCTAAATGCTGCGATTGCTCCCTATATATTGCATTTGTTCGCCTAATGTTCTCTTTTTTGTATTGGAACATGCGGCTTTGCCCGCTAGATATGTTAAAAGCGTTGAGCTTTGGGTGAATTTATACGGGTGGCAGGCACATGGCAGAGCTGAAATCGATCGAAGTCAGAGGTGCGCGCGAGCACAATCTCAAGAACATCGATGTGGATATTCCGCGCGACCAGCTTGTGGTGATCACAGGGCTGTCGGGCTCAGGCAAGTCCTCATTGGCGTTTGATACGATCTATGCCGAAGGACAGCGTCGCTATGTGGAATCTTTGAGCGCCTATGCCCGCCAATTCCTTGATATGATGGGAAAACCTGACGTTGATCACATCGCAGGTCTATCCCCTGCGATTTCGATTGAGCAAAAAACCACTTCGAAAAATCCACGGTCTACTGTGGGCACCGTGACCGAGATTTACGACTATCTGCGTCTGTTGTTTGCCCGCGCGGGCACGCCCTATAGCCCCGCGACAGGCGACCCGATCGAGGCCCAACAGGTCCAAGATATGGTCGATATCGTTATGACGCAGCCAGAGGGCACGCGAGGCTTCTTGCTGGCCCCCATCGTGCGCGACCGCAAAGGCGAATACCGCAAAGAATTCCTTGATCTGCGCAAACAGGGCTTTCAGCGCGTCAAAGTCGATGGCGAATTTTACGAACTTGATGAGCCGCCCATTTTGGACAAGAAATTCCGCCACGACATCGACGTTGTGGTCGACCGCATCGTGGTGCGTGAAGGTTTGGAAACCCGTTTGGCGGATTCCCTGCGCACAGCGCTTGATCTGGCTGATGGTATCGCAATTTTAGAAACAGCCCCGCGTGAGGGCGAAGGCGAGATCGAGCGCCTGACGTTTTCCGAAAACTTTGCCTGCCCTGTGTCGGGCTTTACCATCCCAGAAATTGAGCCGCGCTTGTTTTCCTTCAACGCGCCTTTCGGAGCTTGTCCGCATTGTGACGGGCTTGGGGTCGAGCTGTTTTTCGACGAACGCCTTGTGGTGCCTGACGCCAGCTTGAAAGTCGCAGACGGGGCTATCGCGCCGTGGCGTAAAGGCAAAACGCCGTATTTCTTGCAAACCATCGAAGCAATCGCAAAGCATTACGAATTCAAGGCCTCATCCCCTTGGAAAGACATTCCCGATCATGTCAAAGAGGTGTTTTTGCGCGGCTCTGGTGAAGAAGAAATCAAGTTTCGCTATGACGAAGGCGGCCGCGTCTACGAGGTAACGCGGGCTTTTGAGGGCGTGATTCCCAATATGGAGCGTCGCTACCGCGAGACGGATTCCAACTGGATCCGCGAAGAATTTGAACGTTACCAAAACAACCGCCATTGCGGCACTTGTAATGGCTTCCGTCTGCGCCCCGAAGCGTTGGCGGTCAAAATCGGCCCCGAAGACCAGCGCTTGCACGCGGGCGAAGTGGTGCAGATGTCGATCAAAGAAGCTTATGATTGGATCGATGGCATCGACAAATCCTTGAGCAAGCAAAAGCAAGAGATTGCGAAAGCCATCATCAAAGAGATCCGCGAACGCCTTGGGTTTTTGAACAATGTTGGCCTTGAATATCTGTCTTTGTCGCGCAACTCTGGCACCCTGTCTGGTGGCGAAAGTCAGCGTATTCGCTTGGCTTCGCAAATCGGGTCAGGCTTGCAAGGCGTGCTTTATGTTCTGGACGAGCCTTCAATCGGCCTGCACCAGCGCGACAATGATCGCCTGATCGACACGCTGAAAAACTTGCGTAATCAAGGTAATACAGTGATCGTGGTGGAACATGACGAAGACATGATCCGCGAGGCTGATTACGTTTTCGACATCGGTCCGGGGGCAGGGGTGCACGGTGGGCAAGTGGTTGCCAAGGGCACGCCTTTGGAAATTGAACAGACCGAAGGGTCTATCACTGGTGATTACCTGACAGGCAAACGCGAGGTGCCCATCCCCGAAGTGCGCCGCAAGGGCAATAAGAAAAAGATCAAAGTGGTCAAGGCCACGGGCAACAATCTAAAAAACGTCACAGCGGAATTTCCGCTAGGGATGTTCGTTGTGGTCTCTGGTGTTTCGGGCGGCGGCAAGTCGACCTTGACCTTGGAAACACTGTTCAAAACAGCATCAATGCGTCTGAACGGGGCGCGCCAAACCCCTGCACCATGCGAAACCATCAAGGGATTGGAGCACCTCGATAAAGTTATCGATATCGACCAACGCCCCATCGGACGCACCCCGCGATCGAACCCCGCGACTTATACGGGCGCCTTCACGCCAATTCGCGATTGGTTCGCCGGTCTGCCCGAATCCAAAGCCCGCGGGTACAAGCCCGGACGCTTTTCTTTCAACGTCAAAGGCGGGCGCTGTGAGGCCTGCACCGGCGACGGTGTGATCAAGATTGAGATGCACTTTTTGCCAGATGTCTACGTGGAATGTGAGACCTGCAAAGGCAAGCGCTACAACCGCGAAACTTTGGAAGTTCACTTTAAAGGCAAAAGCATAGCTGACGTTCTTGATATGACAGTCGAGGACGCGCAGGAGTTTTTCAAAGCCGTGCCAGCCATCCGCGACAAAATGGATGCGCTGATGCGTGTGGGGCTTGGCTATATCAAAGTTGGGCAGCAAGCGACGACCCTGTCGGGCGGCGAAGCGCAGCGGGTGAAACTGTCCAAAGAGCTGGCGAAACGTTCAACTGGACGCACGCTTTATATCCTTGATGAGCCCACAACGGGCCTGCATTTCGAAGATGTGAAAAAGCTGTTGGAAGTGCTGCACGAACTGGTGGATCAGGGCAATTCGATGATCGTGATTGAGCACAACTTGGATGTGATCAAAACCGCAGACCACATCATCGATATCGGGCCTGAGGGCGGCGATGGCGGCGGCATGATTGTGGCCACAGGCACGCCCGAACAGGTGGCCCAAGTTGACGCCTCGCACACTGGGCGCTACTTGAAACCGATGTTGGAAAAGATCAAAGCACGCAAGGCGGCTGAGTGATGTCACAGCTTCCAAAACTTGGCGCTCTGGCGGTTGTTTTGCGCGATGGGGCCGCATTACTGGTGCAACGCAAGAACCCGCCAGACGCGGGCACTTGGGGCTTTGCTGGCGGACATGTGGAGTTTGGCGAGACCTTTGCCGAGGCTGCTGTTCGTGAACTGTCCGAGGAAACGGGCGTGATCGCCACGCCTGTGCAACTGATTGAGACCGCTGAATTTATTCACCGTGATGCAAGTGGCACTGTGACCCACCACTTCGTGCTTGGGGCAGTGCTGTGCGACTATGTTTCGGGCGAACCTGTGGCCGATGACGATGCACTTGATGCCGCTTGGGTGCCGCTCGAGGACATCTACGCCAAACGCTTGCCTATGTCGGATAAAGTCGATGACGTGGTGTGCATGGCGGCTGTGTTTCAAGCTTAGTAACAAGCACAGTAAACTGATGGTTTGGTCTTAAAAAGAAACGGCGCCCTTTGTAAAAAAGGACGCCGTTTTCGTTTGCGTTAAGGCGAGATTAGCTCAGTTTGCCATCAACGCCCAAGGTCAGCTTGCCGCCCAGATAAGGCGCCAAAACGGCGGGCAGGGTGACAGAACCATCGGCCTGTTGACCGTTTTCCAGCACAGCAATCAACGTACGACCGACCGCCAAGCCAGAGCCGTTGAGCGTGTGCACAAACTCAGGTTTGCCACCATCCGCAGGCTTGAAGCGTGCATTCATGCGACGGGCTTGGAAATCGCCAGTGGTCGAGACCGATGAGATTTCGCGGTACGCGTTTTGACCGGGCAACCACGCTTCAATATCGAATGTGCGCTTAGCGCCAAAGCCGATGTCGCCGGTGCACAGATCGACGGTGCGATACGCCACGCCGAGTTTTTCCAAAATGCCTTCAGCGCAGCCAAGCATCCGTGCTTGTTCTGCGTCTGACGCGTCTGGGTGCGTGATGGACACCATTTCGACTTTCTCGAACTGGTGCTGGCGCAACATGCCCGATGTGTCGCGGCCCGCTGATCCTGCCTCAGACCGGAAACACAAAGAATGCGCTGTCATGCGGATCGGCAGGGCGCTGGCGTCCAAAACGTCACCCGCGACGGAATATGTCAGCGGCACTTCGGATGTTGGGATCAACCACCAGCCGTTTGTGGTTTGATAGCTGTCTTCACCGAATTTTGGCAACTTATCCGTGCCATACATGGCCTCGTCGCGCACCAAAACGGGTGTGTTCACTTCCGTCAGGCCGTTTTCGTCCACATGGGTGTCGATCATGAACTGCGCCAAAGCGCGGTGAATGCGTGCGACGCCGCCTTTGAGCACCACAAAACGTGTGCCCGACAATTTCGCGCCTGTCTCGAAATCCATCGATGCTTTGACCGCTTCGATCTCGAAATGCTCTTTCGCGTCAAAATCGAAAGACGGCACATCACCCCATGTTTTGACTTCGACGTTTTCGTCTTCATCTTTGCCGTCTGGCGCATTGTCCGCTGGCACATTGGGGATGCGGGCCAAGACATCTGTCAGCTCTGCGTCTTTGGCTTTGGCCTCGTCATTGAGCCGCGCGATATTGGCTTTGCTCTCGGACACAAGCGCGCGCAGGCGTTGGAATTCGTCTTCGTCACCACGGGCTTTGGCAGCGCCGACCTCTTTGGACGCTTTGTTCTGTGTCGCCTTGGCCTCTTCGGCCTCTGCAATCAGCGCACGGCGCGCGGAATCGATGTCCAAGATTTGCGATGACAGCCCAGACAGCCCACGGCGCGCCATGGCGGCGTCAAAAGCATCAGGGGTGTCGCGAATGGCTTTGATGTCATGCATCGGAGAAGTCCTTGGATTGGAGCGGGTTGAAAATCTGTTGTGCTGCTTATGCAATAGGGCAGGGATGGGATCAAGCATCTGGATTTAGGTTAGGAGAAACATTTTCAACCCACTGCTGCCATTTTTTCCGACTGTCTAGCTCGCCGATATTGCCTTTTCTTTTTTCGAATTTTGCTTCTTGAGTTTGTGTCATGTTGACGTTGCTCTCGACCCAAAGATCTTTACTAGGGCCCTCCTCAATGCCTTTAAATTCAGAGAGTTTTGTGTCATAAAAACGAGAGCGCTCGAAATTTGCACCATTATTGCAATAGACATGCAGAGGTTTTGCAAATGCGAAGTCGGTTCCCACAAGAGATGCGCCATTAAAATTCGTGTGATCTAATTTTGCGGCGCGGAATAGGCACTTATTCAAAGTGGATCCGCCAAAAAAAACGCTGTCGAGATTACATCCAGAAAAATCGGTCTTTGTCGCATTGATACTGTCGCAGCGCGCGCCCTGTAATGTTGCACCTGACAGGGCATGTTCTGCATAAATTCCAAAGTGAGCATTTTCAAACGACCCGTAGAGGTTTGCGCCATCCAGCTTAGAGTCTGAGAACAGGGCGTCATCAAAGTTGCCGCGCAGGACAGCTCCTTGAAGGTTCGTTTTCTTTAGATTAATTTTGTAATCTGCCGAATGCTCGTGCGCTCTTTGGCTTTGTGTTCGTCGACCAAGAACTGCTAGCGCCGTCTGTATGTCTTCTCTCGCTTGGAGTCGCTCTTGTGCCCATTTTAGTAGGTTTTCGTGTGTTAGTTCGGTTGGGGTCCACTCATAAAAATTTACATGGTTGTATCGTTTGTCTTGAAATATCTGCTCGCTATTTAAACCTTGTTCATATTCATTGCCTGCACTGAGAGTGTCGGAGACTTCATGTGGGCTAAGCAGTGCGTCTTCAGCTTGTGCATTTGACCTAATATATGCACAGATTATTTCCATGATCTGCACGTGATCGCGTAAGCTATCTTGCGCAATGCGTTCGAGCGAAAATATTGCCCCAATCCTGACTTCAAGGTTTGGAACCGTAACTTCTTCATAAATAGGTTTGTTGATATTCGGCTGAAGCCTGCCGTCAATACCCTTTATATCTTCGTATTGAAGTTGCCCTTTGAAATGTTGGCGGTGACGTTTGACGTTCTTTTCTGCCCCTAGCCCTTCGACCGCCTTATTAATTCGGTCGGTGATCAGCCCTTGTTCCGCTGTGTTTGTTTGGCGTTCCGTTGTCCAAACGCGGATTAAAGTGAGGGGGGTTCCCAGAATTCCGGCGAGAGCGGTTAAAAGGCCAACAAAGGCTAGGACGTACCATCTTAAATTATCAGCGCCATCCTCGATGATGCCTTTTGGCGTCGTGATTGGTTGTAAGGTGTCGCCTGATACAATACGCCAACCAACTTGGGTAAGCATTGTCAGCACAGATAGCAGCAATGCTATCAGTATCGGAGCGAAGCCAACTGCAAACCAACCAAGAGCATTCAACCACCATGTATCAGAAAAGCGCCAAAGTTTCAGTTTTCTAAGTTTGAGGCTTTTAGGACTTTTCAAAACAAGTACGCATGCAAGTGCGAACCAAGCGAAAAATACAGTCAAAGGATGGAAAATCACCCCATCCACCTGCGACATAAGCTCTTGAAAACCGGTTTTCTCTGACATTTCTAATCCGCTCTTATTCTTATCCGTAAAATCGCCCCTATATCAGCAAGGAACTGTGTGATTGTCACGGGCGAAATTGTCTGATGTTGGCGGGTCGTAAAACTGGTCGTAAATAGGGCGCAAAAACCCGACATGGCCTGCTTGCAAAGGGCAAAAGCCGCCTATAGGGTGCGCGCGACAAGGGGGCGGGGGACCGCCTTTTGGAATGATATTTGGTGCAAGATATGCGCCGCTTTTGACAAAGGACGAAAACATGTTCGTAACTCCAGCATATGCTCAAGCCGTAGGCGGCGCAGCAGGCAACCCAATCATGCAATTCGTGCCGCTGATTGCGATTTTCGCGATCATGTACTTCCTCATGATCCGCCCACAGCAGAAAAAAGCCAAAGAGCACAAAGCCATGATCGAAGCGGTGCGTCGCGGCGATATGGTTGTAACAGCGGGCGGCCTTTTGGGCAAGGTGACCAAGGTCAAAGAAGACGGCGAATTGGAAGTCGAAATTTCGGAAGGCGTCAAGGTACGCGTTCTCAAAGGCACATTGGCCAATGTGATTTCCAAAACAGAGCCAGCGTCCTAAGCGTTTGATATGACTAACAAAGGCCTGCGAAACTGCAGGCCTTTGATCGTTTAAAGAGACTGTTTTAAGACCTGGTTTTAAGACCTCGAAAATAACCCGCGCATAGGTGATACTCCACACCCGCGCCCCCGCATATAGGCTGTGACATGCTCAACTTCTCTCTTTGGAAACGGATCGTAATTTGGGGCTTTGTCGCCCTCGGTCTTTATGCGGCCTTGCCCAACGGGTTTTACAACCGCGTTGATGCGCACAATCAGGCGATTGCCACGATTGAAACCTCTGGAGAGACCGAAGCCTTGGCAGCCGAACGCGACGCTTGGCCATCATGGCTGGCGTCTAATGTGGTCAATCTGGGGCTTGATCTGCGCGGCGGGGCGCATTTGCTGGGCGAAGTGGACGTGAACGAGGTCTACGCGACACGCATGGACGGCTATTGGCCAGAGGTGCGCGATGCCTTGCGCGACGAACGCGCCACAGTCGGCACGATCCGCCGCCTAGACGCGCCAGACGGCCTTTTGCGGGTGCGTATTTCCAACGCCGATCAAATGGAAACAGCACTGAAAACAGTCCGCGCTTTGGCCACACCTGTGGTGTCTTTGACCGCAGCGGGTCAGAACGACATCGTGGTGAGCGCCAACAATGATGTGATCTCGATTGAGCTGTCAGAGGCCGAACGCGCCGCAACAGACGATCGCACCATGCAGCAATCGCTTGAAATCATCCGCCGCCGCGTCGACGAAGTTGGCACACGCGAACCAACGATCCAGCGCCAAGGCGAAGATCGCATTCTTATTCAGGTGCCTGGGATCGGATCAGCTGCAGAGCTGAAGTCCTTGATCGGCACCACTGCTAAACTGACGTTCCACCCTGTTGTGGGCCAGACATCGAACCCTGACCAAGCCCCCGGCGCGCGCAATTTTCTTGCCCCTGATATTTCAGGCAATGGCGTCTACTATGTATTGGAAGACACCGCTGTTGTGTCCGGCGATGAGCTGACCGACAGCCAGCCTGCGTTTGACCAAAACGGCGCACCGGCTGTGACCTTCCGGTTCAACCCGTCGGGCGCTCGCAAATTTGGCGAGTACACGGCGGCCAATGTGGGCGCGCCTTTCGCGATTGTTTTGGACAATGAAGTGATTTCGGCCCCTGTGATCAACGAGGCCATTCGTGGTGGTTCTGGTCAGATTTCGGGAAGTTTTTCGATTGAGGAAAGCACCGAATTGGCTGTTTTGCTGCGCGCGGGTGCTTTGCCTGCCAAGATCAATTTCTTGGAAGAACGCACCATCGGACCAGAGCTGGGCGCGGATTCCATCGCGGCTGGCAAGGTCGCGACCATGGTCGCCTTCGCCGCCGTGTTGGTGTTCATGGGGCTGGCCTACGGGCTGTTCGGTATGTTCGCCAATATCGCTTTGATCATCAACGTTGCGATTCTGTTCGGGTTCTTGTCGGCCATCGGCGCGACGCTGACCTTGCCCGGTATCGCGGGGATCGTCTTGACCGTGGGTATGGCTGTGGATGCCAACGTGCTTGTGTTCGAGCGTATTCGTGAAGAATTGAAAACCTCGAAAGGGCCGGGCCGTGCGATTGAGCTTGGCTATGAGAAAGCCCTGTCGGCGATTGTCGATGCCAATATCACCACCTTTATCACCGCTGCGATCCTGTTTGTCATGGGCTCTGGTCCGGTGAAAGGCTTTGCTGTGACGCTGGCTTTGGGCATTTTGACCTCTGTGTTCACCGCGATCTATGTGACCCGCGCGATGGTGTCGATTTGGTACCACCGCAAGAACCGCAAAGGCTGGACGCTTAAAGGTGTCAAACTTGTGCGTGACAACACCACTGTCGATTTCTTCAAAACCAACAAGTTCACCTTTGGCCTGTCTGGTGCGATGGTCATTGCAGCTGTGGTGGCCTTCTTTATCTTTGGGCTGAACTTTGGCATCGATTTCCGCGGTGGCACAACCATTCGCACGCAGTCTGAAAGCGTTGTCAGTGTCTCAGATTACCGTGCCGCGATGGAGCCATTGGGGCTGGGCGATGTGACCATCACCGAAGTCTTTGATCCGACATTTGATGAAAACCAGCATGTCGCCATGGTGCGTATCGAGGCGCAAGACGAGGTCGAAGCTGTCACGCCTGAAATCATCGCCATTGTCGAAGCGGCGCTGCAAACCGTTGATCCAACGATCACTTTCCCATCTGTTGAATCGGTTGGTCCCAAAGTATCGGGTGAGTTGATCACGACAGCTGTCTTGGCGGTTGTCGCAGCGATTGGCGCAGTGCTGTTCTACATCTGGTTGCGCTTTGAATGGCAGTTCGCTTTGGGCGCAGTTGTGGCTTTGGTGCATGATGTCGCCATCACCATCGGGATTTTCGCGATCTTCAAAATCCAGTTTGACCTGACGATCATCGCAGCGCTTTTGACCATCGTGGGGTATTCGCTCAATGACACCGTGGTGGTGTTTGATCGCGTGCGTGAAAACCTGCGCAAGTATAAAAAACTGCCACTGTCCGGCGTATTGAACCTATCGATCAACGAAACCTTGGCGCGTACCATCATGACGTCTGGCACGACCTTGATCGCTTTGATCGCACTATTGGTTCTGGGCGGTGATGTGATCCGTGGCTTCGTGTTTGCGATGACCTTGGGTGTCGTCGTCGGCACATGGTCTTCGGTCTTTGTGGCGTCCAACATTTTGCTTTGGCTGGGTGTGAAACGCGACTGGGAAAAGAAAGATCCGACACCGGGTATTCAAGCAGACGGCAGCGCGGTTTAATCCCGCTCTGCCCACCACGACAATCAATCCGAACGCCAAGCAACGGAGTGCATGATGCATATTAATGAGATGGCCTTTGACGGCGCCGTGCCGATTGACAGCTATGGCCCCGGTTTTTTTCGGGTGCAGGGCGAAGTGCACACAGGCGCGATGTTGATGATGGCAGCGGATGTGTCGGCTTGGGGCGGCTTTGATGATGACGCGCCACTTTTGGCCCTCAAAGGTCAGGTTGATTTTATCGTCTTTGGCACAGGTGAGCAGCTGGCCTATCTGCCAGCAGACTTGCGCCGCGCACTGGACGCAGCGGGCATCGGGGCCGAAGTTATGGCCACGCCAACAGCCTGTCGCAGCTACAATATTTTGGCCTCAGAAGGCCGCCGCGTGGCTGTGGCACTCTTACCTGTTTGATGCGCCCACAAATGCCTGTAGGCTGACTTTATGAGCATCCTATCTGTCACAGACCTTAGCATCGCGCGCGGTGGCATTCCTGTTTTGGAAGGCCTCAATTTCTCTGTCGCAGCGGGCGAAATTTTGGTGCTGCGCGGCCCCAATGGGGCGGGCAAAACCACGTTGCTGCGCACGCTGGCGGGGTTGCAGCCGCCGATGTCGGGCACTGTCACCTGCGCTGATGATGCCGTGGCTTATGCCGCCCATGCGGACGGGTTGAAATCGACGCTAACGGCTGCTGAAAATCTGAAATTTTGGTCTGGTGTTTATGGTGGTGGCGATATTGCCCCTGCGCTTAAAGCCTTTGATCTGGCCTCTCTGGCGGATCGGCTTGCGGGCAATCTGTCAGCAGGACAAAAGCGTCGCTTGGGTCTGGCGCGCTTGCTGGTCACGGGCCGCCCCGTTTGGGTGCTTGATGAACCTACCGTGTCGCTCGATGCGGCCTCGGTCGCTTTGTTTGCTGCTGCTGTGGCCAATCATATCGCTCAAGGGGGTGCTTTGATCGTGGCCACGCATATCGACCTTGGATTCGACGCTCAGGTCTTGGATGTCACGCCGTTTCGCGCCGATTCCAAAGCCATGTCTGGCGCTTTTGACGAGGCCTTTTTATGATCCGGCTGTTGATGCGCGACCTTATTTTGGCTTTGCGCGCGGGCGGCGGATTTGGCCTTGGTCTTGGGTTCTTTTTGATCCTCGTGACGCTTGTGCCCTTTGGGGTTGGCCCCAATTCCGAACGCCTTGGGGCCATTGCGCCTGGCGTGCTTTGGGTCGGGGCATTGCTGTCGTGCTTGCTGTCGCTGGATCGCATTTTCGCCCTCGATTTTGAAGACGGCTCGCTTGATTTGCTGGCCACAGCCCCTGTGCCGCTCGAAGGCTTGGTCGCGATGAAAGCGCTGGCGCATTGGATCACCACAGGCCTGCCACTGGTGATAGCCGCGCCGATGTTGGGCGTTTTGCTACATCTTGATACAGAGGCCTATGTTTGGCTGATCGTCACCCTGTTGATCGGCACGCCGGCTTTGTCGTTCATTGGCGCCTTTGGCGCGGCGATCACTGTGGGGCTTAAACGCGGTGGGTTGTTGATGAGCTTGCTCGTGCTGCCGCTTTACATTCCAACGTTAATTTTCGGGGCAGAAGTGGTGAGACGTGGCGCGCAAGGCTTTGAAGTCATGACACCTTTGTTGATGCAAGGCGGTATCACAGCGGGGGCGATTGCCTTGCTGCCCTTTGCCGCAGCCGCAGCCATTCGCATATCATTGCGTTAAAGCATTTTGCCTTATACCTCAGCAGGGACTTGGCATACCGCTATAACGCGATGTTGAGTTGAGAACACCGGCGCTTGCCCCTAAGGTGAGCCTCAAATCGGGAGAAACACATGGCGTCATTTTGGGAATGGGCGAATCCGCGCAAGTTCATGGCATGGACCGACAAGGCCCTGCCTGTCATTTCCATCGCTGCGGGTGTGTTGTTTCTGGCTGGGCTGATTTGGGGGTTCTTTTTCACCCCTGATGATTACCGCCAAGGCGCCACCGTCAAGATTTTCTACATCCATGTGCCTTCTGCGATGATTGCGATCAATGCTTGGTTGATGATGCTCATCGCTTCGCTGGTCTGGCTGATCCGTCGCCACCATGTGTCCGCATTGGCGGCCAAAGCCGCTGCCCCTGTGGGCATGGTGATGACGCTGATCGCGCTCGCATCAGGCGCCATTTGGGGCAAGCCGATGTGGGGCACCTATTGGGAATGGGACCCGCGTCTCACGTCTTTCCTGATCTTGTTTTTGTTTTATGTCGGCTACTTAGCGCTTTGGGAAGCCATCGAGGACCCAGACACAGCTGCCGATCTCACCTCAGTCCTATGCCTTGTCGGATCGGTCTTTGCCGTTCTGTCACGCTACGCAGTAAATTTTTGGAACCAAGGCTTGCACCAAGGCGCGTCTTTGTCGTTGGACAAGGCGGAAAACGTCGCAGATGTGTTTTGGTATCCGGCCTTAGTGGCGCTCGCGGGCTTTGTTTTACTGTTCTTGGCGCTGGTATTGCTGCGCACCCGCACAGAAATCCGTGCGCGTCGTTTGCACGCCATCGAAATGCGCGAAAGGGTCCAAGGATGATGCCTGATCTGGGAAAATACGCGAGCGATGTGTTCGCCGCTTACGGGATCACATTCGTATTGCTAGGCGGGCTGATTGCGTTGTCGATGGTCCGTGCCGCCCGTATCAAAAAACGTCTACAAGCCGCCGAGGAGCGTCGCAAAACCAATGGCTAAATTCTCTCCCCTTATGGCCCTGCCGCCGCTGATGTTTGTGGGGCTCGCAAGCCTGTTCATCTACGGCATGAACCGCGATGATCCCAATCAATTGCCCTCTGCCAAAACGGGCAAAGCGGCGCCGTCGATTGCCAATGTCACCCCGCTTGGTGATCTAACACCTCTCAGCGACGACATGCTGCGCACGGGCGGCGTCAAACTGGTGAACTACTGGGCCTCTTGGTGCGCCCCGTGTCGTGCCGAGCACCCCCAGCTTGAGACCATGGCGGGCGAGGGCGTGACCATCTACGGCATCAACTACAAAGACAAAGCTGATGCGGCGATTGGGTTCCTATCTGAGATGGGCAATCCCTATACGGCTATTGGCGCGGACGAACCGGGCCGCACGGCGTTGGAATGGGGCCTATACGGCGTGCCCGAGACCTATGTGATCAACGCAGACGGTGAGATCACCTACCGCTTTGCAGGCCCGATCACGCAAGAGATCATGGACAAGTACATCAAGCCTGAGATCGTGCAAGCGGCTGAGTAAGAGGGACGGCTTGCGTAGAGCGCAGCGAACGGCAGCAATGAGCCCACAATTACCAAATTTCTGCGTTGCAGCTAATGTCTGCTTTGGAGACTCGTCTGGTGCGCCTGCGCTTGATCTTCATGAACACCTGACGGCAGACACTTTCAATGCCCTTAAATAATCTCGTCTTCATCAAACATCGGATCATCGCTCAACTGGATGTTCAAGTCTTCGACCATGTCCTCGGTTCTTGTCACCGATTTCACGCGGGCGAGATGGAAAACAGCGTCACCTTCATTCACGATGGGCATAACTGCGCGGCCAACGATGATGCCGTCAAACGGTGCTATAATATCGTCATCAGTCTCACCAAATGGGTCCGAGACTGATGCCATCAGCTCCCCCTCGCGGACGAGATCGCCATCCGCCCGGAACGTACGTAATAACCCCCCTGTTGGTGCACGCAACCACTTGCTTGATGGGCAAAATTGGGGTGTGGCTTTTGCCTTGGCAATCCCTTTGCCCGCAACCATGCCCTTGTAACGCAGCACGCGCAAAATACCTGCAACGCCGGACCTTACCGAGAATTCATCGAACCGCAGGCCCTCGCCAGCCTCGAATAAAAGCACGTCGATACCGAGGTCTTTTGCTGACCCCCGCAGTGATCCCTCGCGGACGGGTGATTGCATAATAATCGGCGCACCAAAGACATTGGCCAGTTCAAGCATTTCAGGGTTGTTCGGCGAGACGCGAATTTGGGGATAGTTGGTGCGGTGAATGGCGGCTGAATGCAGATCAATACCAAGATCGCAACGCGCGACGATTTCGGTCGTGAAAATATGCGCAAGACGCGATGCAAGTGATCCTGTCTCACTTCCGGGAAACATGCGATTCAAATCGCGTCGATCCGGCAAGTAGCGAGAATGGTTCAAGAAACCGTAGGTATTCACGATCGGAACAACGATCAATGTGCCCTTGATCGAGCCAAGACTGGGCGACCTTAGTAATCGGCGCACGATCTCAACCCCGATCACTTCGTCTCCATGAATGCCAGCACTAACAAAAATCGTGGGGCCATCAAGGCGACCATGCGTGACATTCACCGACATTGTTACCGGCGTATGGTCTGACAAAACGCTGACAGGAACATGTATCGTCCGGCGGGTGCCGGGCGCTACACGTTCGCTGCCAATGACAAAATCGGCGCGTTTGGGCATTAGCCTTTACCTTTGGTTTTTGTGGCGTTGGGCTTCGCATGCGTTTCGATGAACTCGATCATCTTACCTGCAATATCCAAACCAGTCGCTTTTTCAACGCCTTCCAAACCGGGAGATGAGTTCACTTCCATCACCAGCGGACCATTATCAGAGCGCAGCATATCGACGCCACAGGCATTCAACCCCATCGACTTTGCGGCCCCAATGGCCGTGGCGCGTTCTTCACGTGAGAGTTTAATCACCTCAGCGGACCCACCAAGATGCAAGTTAGAGCGGAATTCACCCTCGGCGCCTGTACGTTTCATCGCAGCCACAACTTTACCGCCCACAACGATCACGCGGATGTCTGTGCCCCCAGCCTCTTTGATAAATTCTTGCACCAAAATATTGGTTTTTGTGGCGCGAAATGCTTCAATCACCGACTTGGCGGACCGATCCGTATCGGCCAAAACAACGCCCATGCCTTGTGTCCCCTCGAGCAATTTAATGACGAGCGGGGCTTTGCCTGCAACCTTAAGAACTTCTTCGGTTTGCTTGGGGTCATGGGCAAAGGTGGTGACCGGTAAACCGATACCGTCACGGGCCAACAGTTGCATAGAGCGCAGTTTGTCACGTGACCTGCCAATCGCGACGCTCTCGTTAAGGGGGTAAACGCCCATCATTTCGAACTGCCGCAAAACCGCCATCCCGTAGAAGGTAATCGAGGCGCCAATCCGCGGGATCACTGCGTCATACCCTGTCAGCTTCTCGCCATTGTAGTACATCTCGGGCTTTCGCGATGCGATGTTCATGTAACATCTGAGCGTATCGACAATGCGAATTTCATGCCCGCGCGTTTCGGCGGCTTCCACAAGCCGTTTGTGTGAATAAAGATTGGGATTGCGAGCGAGCATTACAATTTTCATGAAGAAATCCTTGTTTCATCTGTTTTTGTTGCTGAAATGGGCGTCGTGAGGTTACTTTTATTGGGGTCGACCAGAATGTGGTGTTTACGTAACGCTGTGCGCCCGACAATCATGCGGAATTTCATGTCCGACCGCTCTGTGAGCGATAGATCGATCGACCACAATCTCTTACCAATGCGGAACTTGGTGCGTATCACGATGCGGGTCTCCGGGATGCCGCTTGTGTTTTTGATATCGCGTCGGTCATGGATCGGGCATTCCACATCAGTATCGATCGAGTCGTCGTCGAATTTTGTGTGAAAGCGCACCCATGGGACACCGTCGCGCTCAAATGTTACGATATCTGTGGCATGTAACGCAGAGGTCCGCGCACCTGTATCAATTTTCGCTTTAAGGTTTGAAAGTCCAAAGAGCGGGAGATCAACCCGCTCTCGCCAGCCGACAACGAGCATGTGAGGCGTCTCCAGTTAGTGTGTAGCTTTGATTTATGGCAGCTTTTGGCGGAGGTGCCAATGGGGCGCGTTGAATGAACTGTCGGTCATTCAAATTGATGGTGCAAACGCACGCTTCGTCCCGCAGAGCGGCCATTGAGACAGACATAAAAGATGTCGCAAAAGTCGACTGCATCCAATGGAAAACCCGCCCTCAAATGAGAGCGGGTTTCGTGTTTTTTGAATTTCGGCGCTTATGAAATCGCTTGATCCAAATCAGCAATAATATCTGCCACGTCTTCAATGCCGATGGACAGGCGCAAGACATTTGGCGATGCACCTGCTTTCACTTGTTCGGCTTCCGTCAACTGACGGTGCGTGGTTGATGCTGGGTGGATCACAAGGCTGCGCGTGTCGCCCAAGTTGGCCACGTGAGAGAACAGCTCCATCTTGTCCACGGTTGCCACACAAGCTTCATAGCCGCCTTTGAGCGCCACGGTGAACAAGCCACCAGCGCCTTTGGGACAGATGCGTGCCATGCGTTCTTTATAAGGCGACGAGTCCAAGCCAGCGTAGGTCACGGCCTCAACCCGAGGGTCTTTTTCCAACCATGCAGCGACAGTCGCTGCATTTTCAACATGGCGTTGCATCCGCAAAGACAGGGTTTCGATGCCCATCAATGTGTAATGTGCACCTTGTGGGTTCATGGTCATGCCCAAATCACGCAGACCAATTGCGATGCCGTGAAATGTAAACGCCATCGGACCCAAAGCCGCGCCAAAGCACAGACCGTGGTAGGCGGGTTCAGGCTGGCTGAGCGAGGGAAATTTGTCTGAAGCCATCCAGTCGAAATTGCCCGAATCCACCACACAACCGCCGGTCACAGTGCCGTTGCCGGTCATGTATTTCGTGGTCGAATGCACCACCAAAGTGGCCCCGTGATCAAACGGTCGGCACAGGTAAGGCGTGGCGGTGGTATTGTCGACGATCAGCGGAATGCCCGCGTCTTTGGCGATGACAGACACAGCGTCCAGATCAGTGATATAGCCACCGGGGTTGGCAATCGTTTCGCAGAAAATCGCGCGGGTGTCGTCGTCAATCGCGGCCTTCACGGCATCCAAATCATCAAAGTCGACAAAGGTTGCAGACCAGCCAAAGCGTTTGAATGTCTGGCTGAATTGCGTCAGCGTGCCGCCGTAAAGCCTAGTCGAGGCAACGATATTTGTGCCTGGCTGCATCAGCGGGAACAGCGCCATGATCTGTGCCGCGTGGCCAGATGAACAACAAACAGCGCCCACGCCGCCTTCAAGTGCTGCGATACGGTTTTGCAGGGCTGCCACCGTCGGATTGGTCAAGCGTGAATAAATGTAGCCGACTTCTTCTAGGTTGAACAATTTCGCTGCGTGTTCTGCATCGCGAAAGGCATAGGCTGTGGTTTGATAAATCGGCACTTGGCGCGCGCCAGTGGTGGGGTCGGGGGAAGTGCCTGCGTGAATTTGAAGCGTGTCAAACCCTTGGGTGCGTTCGGTCATGGTGTCCTCCTTGGTGACTGTTGCGTGAAACTAGGTCACAGGGGGGCGCATGACAATGGTGTCAGCTGCCCAAAATCAACATCAGGACAAGAGGCAGGCCGATCAAAAGCTCTGTGATCGGTAGGGGAATCACTGTCAGCAAAATTTTCATAGGCCACAGGGTGCCAGACATTGGTTGAAAACCTCTAAACAGCGCAAAAGATGGCTTGCAAATTGCCTTCATTTCAGTAATTCATGAAATATGGATATTTTACAAGCTCTCACCGCCTTTGCCGCCCTCAGCCAGCCCTTGCGGCTTGAAGCCTTTCGTCTGTTGATCAAAGCTGGCCCAGATGGCATGGCCGCTGGCGACATCGCGGTGGCGCTGAACGCCAAAGCAAACACCACCTCGCAAAACCTGTCGCAGCTTGTGCAGGCGGGGCTGATCACCAGCACGCGGGCAGGGCGTAGCATCATTTATCGCTCAAACATGGATGGGGTGAATGCTTTGCTGCGTTTTTTACTTGAAGACTGCTGTGGTGGCGCAACCGAAGCCTGTGCCCCTGTGGTCAATATGATTGCACCTTGTTGCGATGCGACTTCAAATACCCTTCCTAAGGATCTGAAATAATGACAAAAATATACCACAACCCCAAGTGTGGCACCTCGCGCAACACGTTGGCGATTTTGCAAGAGTCAGAGGACGACATCGAGGTGATCGAATACCTGAAAACGCCGCCAACGCGGGCTGAATTGGTGACAATGATCGCGGATGCGGGCGAGACAGCGCATAGTGCTCTGCGTGGCAAACAATCCGAGGCCACAGAGCGCGGTTTGCTGGGCGATGGCGTCACGGAGGATCAAATTTTGGACGCGATGATGGAGGCGCCAATTTTGATCAACCGGCCTTTTGTGGTGACCTCCAAAGGCACGGCGTTGTGCCGCCCGTCTGAAAAGGTCTTTGGGATCATGGAAAACCCGCCTGCGAGCTATACCAAAGAAGACGGCGAGGTCGTGAAATCATGAGTTTGATTGCCACAGACGCTTTGCCCGCCGTGGAGGAAAGCCAGCTCAAGCCCATTGATTGGCGCGATTATGCAAATGCCAAAGACGATGGTCATGCGCCGCGTATTT
This sequence comes from Pacificibacter sp. AS14, assembly GCF_038899935.1. Classification (NCBI taxonomy): domain Bacteria; kingdom Pseudomonadati; phylum Pseudomonadota; class Alphaproteobacteria; order Rhodobacterales; family Roseobacteraceae; genus Pacificibacter; species Pacificibacter sp. AS14. Next base: position 16,819 of record NZ_JBBMQI010000012.1, on the reverse strand, counting down.
TGGTGCTCTACGGGTCATTGCGTGCGCGGTCATTCTCGCGTTTGGCCGCCGAAGAAGCCGCGCGTTTGCTGACGTGGTATGGTTGCGAGGTCAAAATTTTTGACCCAAGCGGCCTGCCATTGCCCGATGCTTGCGATCCCGATCACCCAAAAGTGGCCGAGCTGCGCGACTTGGCGGAATGGTCCGAAGGCATGGTCTGGTCCAGCCCCGAACGCCACGGTGCGATGACCGGTATTTTGAAAGCCCAGATCGATTGGATTCCGCTCTCAATGGGCGCTGTGCGTCCAACCCAAGGCAAAACGCTGGCGGTGATGCAGGTCTGTGGTGGCTCGCAAAGCTTTAACGCGGTCAACCAAATGCGCATTTTGGGCCGCTGGATGCGGATGGTGACCATCCCCAATCAGTCTTCAATCGCTAAGGCATGGAATGAATTCGACGAGGCTGGCCGCATGAAACCTTCGCCCTATTTGATGCGTATCACTGACGTGATGGAGGAACTGGTCAAGTTCACCTATATGACCCGCGCGCGCGCCGCCTTGACGGATCGTTATTCTGAACGTGTGGAAAGCGCGCAGGCCTTGATTGATCGCGTCAATCTAAAGCAAGCGGCAAGTTAGGGGCGGCGGTTAACGGCGCTCAGGCAGGGCTCTGACGCCATGTTTTGCGTCACGCGCCCGCAAGCGTGCCACATAATCGCGCAACAGCGGCACACGGCGGGGGCGAAAGCTTTCGCCTGTTCTGCTGTGGTTTGAAATGCGCGTGGTGTGAAACATGCGAAAATCTTGCCGTGTGCAACACCACGCCAGCAGCATCACCGCTTGATCATGATACGATAAGGTCAGCGGGTAAATCCGCCGCTGGGTCTCATGGTCTTTGGCATCTGTATAGCTTATGTCGAGCGCCTCTTCGGCCCACATCGCCTCGCGCAGCGCACTCATATCGATGCTCGGCGCGGCCGGCCTGTGCAAGCGATGCACCAAATTCACCGCATGGGCGGCTTGGCGTTGTTGGCGCTCAGGCAGGGTGGCCAGAATTTTTGTCAAAGCATCCGATGCCGCCTGAGCCAGCGCAGGATCGCAGCGCTGGTTTGCATCCGACAAGGCCAATGTCAGCGCTTCGATTTCCAATTGCGTGAAGGTCTGCGGTGGCAAGGCGATGTCTTCGGTCATGGTATAGCCCAAGCCCGCTTCGCCTTCGATCTGTGCCCCCGCTGCGCGCAAACTGTCGATGTCGCGATATATCGTCCGCTCTGACACCTCCATAGCGCTGGCCAATCGCGCAGCCGTCACCGGCGGGGTCAAACCGCGAATGAGGTGGAGCAATCTGAACAGTCGATCTGATTTGGACATATAGGTTTATCGCATAAACTTACTGACAGGAATTGTCAGCAGCAAGGTGCCACAACGACGGCATAACGCAAAGCCAAAAACGAGAGGCCAAACCATGCCAACACTTTATTACACCCCTGAAAGTCGCGCCACACGCATCATCGCCCAACTTATGATGATGGGTAAACTCGATGAGATCAAAGTGGTCAATGTCGCGGTTGTGAAAGCAGACGGGTCCGGTCATGCGGATTCAAACAACCCGCATCCAGAGGGCAAGGTGCCGTATCTGATCACGGACGATGGTGAACATATCCGCGAAAGTGCGGCGATTATGATGTATCTTGATGAGCTCTACGGGTCTGGGTTGAGCATCCTTGCAGGTCAAAAGGGGCGCGGAGCCTTTCTGTCTTGGATGACCTATTATTGCGGTGTATTGGAACCAGCAATGGTGGCGCATTTCGCGCAAATTGATCATCCGATGATTGTCACCAGCGTGCGTACCATGAAAGAAGTGGGTGAACATATTACCTCCGGTTTGGCTGATAAGCCATTCTTATTGGGTGATAAAATCACTGTGGCCGATTTGATCATGGCCTCAGCCTTTCAATGGGCGCCGCATTTGACGCCGGACTATGACAATGTGAAAGCCTGGCTTAAACGCGTGAGTGACGCCATCAATGGCGAAGCCCTACAGGCCTATGAGGCACGCGCCAAAGATGCATTGATGGCGGCTTAACACCATGGCACTTGAACGCGATCTTTTTGGTGGCTCAAGTGTCACGACCTCCCCGCGCCGCTATTGGATTGGCGTCGCGGCGGGGCGTCATGTGGCGCGCGGGCGCGCAGAGGGCTTTGCCCAATTGGGGCATGGCAAACACGCGCCGATAAAACGTCTGAATCTGGGCGATTTGATCAGCTATTATGCCCCGCGTGAAGGCATGGGCGAGGGCGCGACATTGCAGGCTTTTACAGCCATCGGCGTGGTGACAAGTGAGGTCTATCAAGTTGAACAAGCGCTTGGGTTTTGGCCTTACCGGCGTGATGTGACCTATTTCAAAGCCAATTCTGCGCCGATCAGGCCCATGTTGCAAGACCTTGGCTTTATAGAAGATATCCGGCACTGGGGTATGCCTTTCAGACGCGGATCTTTTGCGATTTCTGCGGCCGATTTCAATCTGATTGCGCGGGCTATGGATGTCACTTTGCCGCTGGTCGAAACGCCACCGCGGGCGGTTGAATTTTAAGCAGCATGGCCCGTATCAGGCAGGCTGTGCGCGACGGCGGTTGTCAATCTGCGTGTGGCCTGTTTGGGTGAGAATCTCCCAAATGCGAGGCTTAACATGCAGTTTGATTTCACCACGCTTGCCCCCCGCGACCGCTACAGGCTTTTAACCAATTTTGTTGGCCCGCGCCCGATTGCCTTGGTCACCACGCGCAACACGGATGGGTCGAACAACGCAGCCCCCATGTCGTTTTTCAATGTCATGTCCTCTGATCCACCGCTGTTGGTTTTAGGCATCGCCTCGAAACCTGATCAAGAAAAAGACACTGCCGCGAATATCCGTCGCACAGGGCAGTTTGCCATTCATATGGTCGATATGGCGCTCAGTGATGCGATGCTGATCGCGGGGCTCGCGGTGCCTATGGGCGTGGATGAGCTGTCATTGGCTGGCGTTGAAACAGAGCCTTGCGAGACCATTGACGCAGACCGGATCACCGGCGCGTCTTGTGTGTTTGAATGTCGTACTGAGCGGCTTTTGGACTGGCCAAATCGTGTTTTGGTGATCGGCGAGGTCAGCCATATGCATGTGCGCCGCGACTGTTTGGACGCCGAGGGCCGCTACGTGAACCCCGAAACCTATCGCCCCATCGCGCGGCTGCATGGGGACAGCTATATCAATTCCGACAGGCAATTCGATCTTATCGCGCCTGAACTTGGCGATGTTTGGACGGAATAAAACCTGCTCAAGACATGTCGTTAGGACGTATGGTCAAGGCGCTTGGACAAAACACTGCCCTGTTATGGGCTTTGGGGGCAAATGCGCGGCCCCCAATTTTTTTGCTTTATGCTGCGCTGATCAGTCAGCTTCGATCATATCCGCGCGCGTGGCGTGGCGCCCGCCTTCGAACTGGGCGTTCAAAAACGCGTCGACGATGTCCAAGGCCAAGCCTTCGCCCGTGGTGCGCACGCCGATGGCCAGCATATTCGCGTCGTTGTGCTGGCGGATCATGCGGGCAGAAAACGTCTCGGAACACACACCGCAGCGGATGCCTTTGACCTTATTGGCCGCCATCATGATGCCTTGGCCCGTGCCGCACAGAATGATGCCAAACCGGCAATCGCCCGAGGCCACCAAATCCGCCGCCGCTTTTCCGTGCAGAGGGTAATGGGTGCTCTCGGTGGTGGTCGGGCCGATGTCGACGGCTTCCCATCCGAGCTCAGTAATATGCGCCACAATCGCCGCGCGCATCTGCAAACCAGAATGGTCGCTCGACAGTACAATGCGTTTGTTTTCGGTCATGATGGAAGGTCCTATACCTTGAGTTCGGTGGGGGCGTAGGATGCCCAGCCACGGTTGAGCATCTGGTACTGTGTGGGGGGATGGGGAGTCAATGTTGGTGAAGTGTGACGACGAAAGGCGGGGTCAGGTGTCTTTTTCGGATGTGTCTAATACAGTGGTCCGCTTATAAAGATAGAAATTTTCACCGTGCAAAGCTGGATTTGTGAACGCATGATCTTTTGGGTCTCCCATTCGAAGCCCCTTCCATGCGTGACTACCTAAAAGTTGCGCCATCGAAAAAATCATGAGTCCAATCCCTACCAGGTAGAATACGAACGCTGCTACCAAATTACTGGGCTGTTCTGCGACTGTATTTGTGGCTGCGTAACCAGATGTGAAATATGTGACTGCCCAAAAAAAACCAAATACATAGATGACGTACATATTGACTTTGGTCACACTGAAAGGACGCCTTAGCTCTTTGTCAGATATAAAAAATTTGTAAATTTCTCCGACGACATATGGCTCGAGCAGATCGACATAGCGTTCCCAGTTATACTGCCAAAACTTCGCACCTAAGGACATCATTCCCCAGAGAATGGTTATGCAAAAACCCGCTAGGGAGATCAACGCAAGATACCCGAATGACCATCCTCCCAGTGGATTGTTTGCGAGAATTATTCCTGCTACGGCCATGAATGTAGCCTGAAACCCCCAGAAGTATGTTGCGCGTTTCCAATATAATTCAATTTCAAAATCTCGATTGTTGTGAGCACGCTCATATGCGCGCTCTACCTTTTTTATATTAAGATGGCCGTTCTGGTCAGCCAAACCAAGGCGCTGCATCAGCTCTAGCTTTAACTTTAACTTTAACTGTTCGCTCGTCATGGGCATTAATAAAATTCCTGTTGGACTCATTCTGGAGGCTACTTTGATGCGTAAAACCGTATCAGGCAATTTTTGATAGCAAAAATCGGAATAATGGGGTCTCGCCGTCTTCTTTTCGGGCCTGATCAATCTTAGGAAAACTGTAACCAGTTTTTGCAAGACTTCGAGGCATGTTTTGAAAGGAATGATGATGACCTTGGGACCTGTGCTATCGACGACCGCCTATTCTGCCCCGCGTGAATTGGGGGATGTGGCTCACCTCAAATTGGATATTTCGGGGTTGGATACCAATGGCGATGGCGCCGTTGGTGAAGATGAATTTGCAGCGTATCGCAGTCAAAAGCAGGCCAGAGGGGAATTTATTCCGATGCAACCCCCCTGCCAAAACTGAGATGCAGCAATCCATGTTTGACGTCCTGTTGAACCGAGACAATCGAGATGAATGATCGGGCAGGAGGATGTCTCGGCCATTCATCATAAGCCCAAAGCAGAAAGCCCCACCAAATTGGCGGGGCTTTCTTAGTTTTTGAGGCGTAGAAACTTACGCTTCTTTGGCGAGGTTGCGCAGCACGTAGTGCAGCACGCCGCCGTTCTCGATGTATTCGATCTCTGGCGCTGTATCGATGCGGCATTTGAGAGTGATGGTTTTCACAGTGCCGTCAGCGTAGGTGATGTCACATGGCAGTTCTTGCAGCGGAGACACAGAGTCGAGGCCCGTGATAGACACGGTCTCTTCGCCTGTGAGGCTCAAAGAGGCACGGCTGTCGTCGCCTGTGAATTCGAACGGTACAACGCCCATGCCCACAAGGTTAGAGCGGTGAATACGTTCAAAGCTTTGCGCGATGACCGCTTTGACACCCAAAAGCGCTGTGCCTTTGGCCGCCCAGTCACGCGAGGACCCCGCACCATATTGCTCACCTGCGAAGATCACCAGCTGAGTGCCTGCGTCTTGGTAGGCCATAGCCGCGTCATAGATAGACGCCTGCGCGCCATCTGGACCTTTGGTGTAACCGCCTTCAACGCCATCCAGCATTTCGTTTTTGATGCGGATGTTGGCGAAGGTGCCGCGCATCATGATCTGGTGGTTGCCACGACGAGACCCGTATGAGTTGAACTCACGCGGGGCCACTTGGCGGTCCAACAAGAACTGACCCGCCGGTGTGGATTGCGCGAAACCGCCCGCAGGAGAGATGTGGTCGGTGGTGACCATATCGCCCAAGATTGCCAAGACTTTCGCGTCTGTCACGTTTTTGATCGTGCCTTTTTCCGCAGCCATACCTTGGAAGTAAGGTGGGTTTTGGATGTAGGTCGATCCTGCTGGCCAATCGTATGTTTCGCCGCCGGAAACCTCGACAGCTTGCCATTTCTCATCGCCTTTGAACACGTCAGCGTATTTCTTGAGGAAGGCTTCGCGTGTCACTGTTTGCTCAACGAGATCAGAGATTTCTTCGTTGGTTGGCCAGATGTCTTTGAGGTACACATCGTTGCCGTCTTTGTCTGTGCCCAAAGGCTCAGTTGTCAGGTCGATGTTCATGTCGCCAGCCAAAGCGTAGGCCACCACAAGGGGCGGAGACGCAAGGTAGTTGGCGCGCACATCAGGAGAGATACGACCCTCGAAGTTGCGGTTGCCCGACAGAACAGCCGTCGCCACGAGATCGCCTTCGGCAATCGCGTCTGACAGCTCGGATTGGATCGGACCGGAGTTACCGATACAAGTCGTACAGCCGTAACCAACAAGGTTGAACCCGATCGCGTCCAGATCTTCTTGCAGACCAGCGGCTTCCAAGTATTCAGTCACAACTTGTGACCCAGGGGCCAAAGATGTTTTCACCCAAGGCTTGCGGTTCAGACCCAAAGCGCGTGCTTTGCGGGCCACAAGACCAGCGCCGATCATCACGTAGGGGTTTGATGTGTTTGTACAAGATGTGATGGAGGCGATGACAACCTTGCCAGATGACATGGTGTAATCTTCGCCAGAAACTGCCACTTCTTTGCCTTGCTCACGTTTGAACGTGTCGGTCATTTCACCCGCAAATGCAGATTTCGCAGCTGTCAAAGCCACGTAGTCTTGTGGGCGTTTTGGACCGGAAATCGCAGGAACGATTTCGCCCATGTCGAGAGACAAAGTAGAAGAGTAAACAGGCGCGTAATCGTCGCCGCGCCAGAAACCGTTTTCTTTTGCGTAGGCTTCAACCAAGTCGCAACGCTCTTCGTCGCGGCCTGTTTGTTTCAGGTAACGAATGGTCTCGCCATCGATTGGGAAGAAACCACAAGTCGCGCCGTACTCAGGCGCCATGTTCGCGATTGTTGAGCGATCAGCAAGTGGCAGACGATCAAGGCCGTCACCGTAGAATTCAACAAATTTGCCAACAACGCCATGCGCGCGCAGCATTTCAACAACTTTCAACACAAGGTCAGTCGCTGTTGTGCCCTCAAGCATAGACCCTGTCAGTTTGAAACCAACAACTTCAGGGATGAGCATGGAAATCGGCTGGCCAAGCATCGCAGCTTCGGCTTCGATGCCGCCAACGCCCCACCCCAAAACAGCCAAACCGTTGACCATTGTTGTGTGAGAATCTGTGCCAACGAGTGTGTCAGGGTAAGCCACTTCTTCGCCGTTTTGGTCTTTGTCTGTCCAAACGGTTTGCGCGAGGTATTCCACGTTCACTTGGTGACAGATACCTGTTCCCGGAGGAACAACACGGAAGTTTTCAAACGCAGTCTGACCCCATTTGAGGAACTGGTAACGCTCCATGTTGCGCTCGTATTCGCGATCAACATTCATTTGGAACGCACGTGGGTTGCCAAATTCGTCGATCATCACAGAGTGGTCGATCACGAGGTCAACTGGCACAAGCGGGTTGATCTTGGATGCGCTGCCGCCCAAAGATTTGATTCCGTCACGCATCGCCGCCAAATCCACAACAGCTGGAACGCCGGTGAAATCCTGCATCAAAACGCGAGCAGGGCGGTAAGCGATTTCGCGCGGGTTTTGACCACCCTTGTCAGCCCATTCAGAAAAGGCTTTGATATCGTCTGTGGAAACAGAAAAACCACCGTCTTCAAAGCGCAAGATGTTCTCAAGAACAACTTTCAAAGCGGCGGGTAATTTGGTGAAATCACCAAGGCCTGCGTCTGTTGCGGCTTGAATTGAGTAGTATGAGAATTTTTTGCCGTTTACGTCGAGTGTGCGACGTGTTTTGGCTGTGTCATGTCCGACAACAACTGTCATGGGTGAGCTCCCTTGGTGCATGAAAAAAAATGGCTTAATTGCTTTTGACCCATCCGCAGCGTCCAATCAAGAGGCATATGTCGTTTTTTGTATGCCGTTGTACACAATTGACAAAATAAGTGTTTTTGTCAGGTTTTTTTGTGGCGCTTTGGCATAATTTTGTGACCATCGGGTCCAATTCTGGGCATTATGATCGCGCTTAGTACACAGGCGATTTATACTTCTGTAACGCTTTCTCGCGATTGCTTGATTGGCCTGAAAGCCCACAACGCGTTAAGAGTATTCTACAGCATTCGGAGCGCGCATGACACAGGCCAAAGCATTTTCAAAATCCAAACGTTTTTCGCTTAAATCCCGCATCTCTGCGGTCCTCTTATTTTGTCTTACGATTTCCCTTCCTGCGCAACACAGCGCGGCCCAAGATTTGCCCTCGTCCTATCCTGTCGTGATCGAGCTGTTCACCTCGCAAGGTTGCTCGTCGTGCCCGCCGGCTGATGCGCTTTTGGTCGAACTGGCCAAACGTGACGATGTTTTGCCCTTGGCGCTGCATGTGGATTACTGGGATTACATCGGCTGGAAAGACATCTTTGCCGACCCGCGCTTCACAGAACGCCAGCGTGCCTACGCTAAAGCCGCAGGGCATAGGACCATATATACCCCGCAAATGATTGTTGGCGGCCAAGATCATATCGTCGGCTTCAAGCCGATGAAATTGGCAGATTTGATTGCAGATCACAGACGTAAGATTGAGGCCTCACAGCTAGGTTTGACGGCTGTGCGTTCTGGCGACAGCCTGTCTATTTCGCTGACCAACACAGGCGCGCGGTCAAGAGATTTGCGGGTGCAAGTCGTCGGGTATCAACCGCATAAAACTGTGGCCATCCGCGTGGGTGAAAACGCCGGAAAATCCATCGACTACGCCAATATCGTCACCTCTTGGACGCATGTCGGCGATTGGGATGGCGCGTCCCCAATACACTTAGGCTTTGGTCTCACCTCAGCCGATCCAGTCGCGGTTATTGTGCAGCAGAATTTAAACGGTCTACCCGGTGAGATTGTTGCGGCGTTGCGCGTCGATTGATCGACCTTAGTCATTGGCCTATTTAAAATAGAACTGAAAGTTAAAATAGAACTGAAAGCTTTCGTTTATTTTTTTCTGTCATTTTGCAGAAGAGATTAAAAGGAATGCGCTCATGAACCTCAAACATATGCTGATTGCCCTATTCTTGCTCATGCCTCTGAGCGCGGCTCACGGGCAAGGCACAGATCGAACAATGGTCATCAAAAGTTTCTTCGAAGACAAAGTCGCGCATTGGGCCACCGATGTCGCCCTGCTGAGCGCCATTCGTGTGCGCAATGTGATCGATGGAGACCTGAGTGATGACGACATCATCGCCAAAGACAATGAGTGGCGCGCACAGGTGAGAACCGACACACATCCCCTTGTCGATGCTGTTGTGAACAGTGATGCCGGTGACTTTTTGCGCCACCGTGTGGCAGATGCAGGGGGCACCATCACCGAAGTGTTCATTATGGATGCCCATGGTCTGAACGTTGCGGCTTCGTCAGCGACGTCAGACTATTGGCAAGGCGATGAGGCCAAACACTCCGAGACCTTTGGCAAAGGGACGGGGGCGATGCATGTGTCTGAACTGGAAATGGACGCGTCCACCGGAGTGTATCAGGTCCAAGTGTCTTACACGATCACAGACCCGAACACGAACGAACCCATTGGCGCGATCACCGTTGGTCTGATTGCCGACGCTATTCTATAGATCAATTAAACAAAGACACAGATGGGTGGGCAGTTCAGGTGCGTCCGCTGTCTGGTTCAGCCTTCCAACGCCGGTGAATCCAAAAGTATTGGTCCATGTGCGCGCGTGCTTGGTGTTCAATGGAATCGTTCACCATCTGCATCATTTCTGGCGCGGTTGTGTGCGCAATGGGCGGCTCTATCACCAATTCATAGGCCCCGTGATCGTCCAAACGAATGCCATAAATGGGCACAAGCGCCAGATTGTGCTTGAGTGCCAAATCAGCCGCCGAAGTCGCTGTCGCGGCGCGTTTCCCAAAGAATTTCAAAACTGGCGCGCCGTAAGAATGAACGTCAATCAACATTCCAACCATGCCGCCCGACTTTAAAAATCGTATCATTTTGACCAGACTTGCACGGTCTTTGGACGGAATAATCGGTTGAGAAATTTCACCGATTTTGCGTTGGTAGTAAGGATCGAAAAACGGGTTTGAAAAGGGCTTAAACAAGGCGCCGACGTTGAAACCGCGTTCAAACAGTACTGCGCGCGCCACCTCATAACTGCCCAAATGGCCCGAAACCAAAATAACCCCTTGGCCGCGCTCCATAGCCCGTTCAAGATCCGCTAACCCTTTGCCCGTGATTTTGGCATTCTTTGCGCGATTCTTGAAATCTGCCCCAGAATACAGTTCCGCCATAGTGCGTCCGGTGTTCGCAGGGACGGCGCGCATCAAACGGCGCACCTCGCGTGCGGGCAAGTCCGGCATGATCAAGGCAAGATTTTCACGCACACGTTTGTTGTATCCAGCCAAAGGTCCGATGACATAGGCCGTGATGACCCCAAGCGTTTTAAGGCGCCACGCAAATGGCAAACGGTCAACAATCGCCAAAAGTCCACGCAAAACAATGTTTTGAACGTAGTCGTTCAGACTGCCTTCAATCTCGCCGCGTTTGATTTTCATTGACTGCCCCTTGTGACACACGACCAGAGGGCTTGCCCCCTAAAGCGCGCTTATGTTTGCCCAGAAATATGCGTGCCGCGCGTCGCGCGTGTTTCTCGGTGCCACACATAAAGTCCTGCAGCCACGATCACAAGTGCGCCGACACAGGTCCATAGGTCCGGCCATTGGTCGAAAAACAAGATGCCCCAAAGGGTCGCTGTCAGCAAACCCGCATATGTGAACGGCGCCACAATCGAGACCGGCGCCACCGTATAGGCTTTGATCATCATCAATTGTCCTATGGTGCCGATGGCCCCAACACAGACCATCATCAGCGCGGTTAAATATGTTGGCGCTGTCCAGTGAAACGGCGCGATGACGCACATGATCGCTGCACAAACAATGCCCGAGTAAAGTAGCCCCGTCAGCGGCGATTCTGTCGGGCCAATGTGGCGCGTTATGATGGAAAAAACAGCCAAGCTGACGGCAGTGCCCAGAGGCCAAAGAGACGTGAGGGCAAAAATATCCGAGCCAGGGCGAATGATGATCATCGCCCCCATAAGAGCAGCCAAAACGCCAAGTATGCGGCGCAGGCCAATTTTCTCGCCTAAAAACAGCGCGGCGGACATGGTGATGAACACTGGTGCAAGGTCGGCAACTGCGGTGGCTTCGGCCAGACCTTGGTTCTTAAGCGCAATGAAGAAACAGGCCGCCGCGCTGAGTTGCGTCAATGCGCGCAGGACTTGCAGACCCAAGTGTGAGGTTTGGAGCAGGGGAATTGTGCGTTTTCGGCATATTATCAAGACGATAACAAGCTGCCCAAAATAACGTGCCCACAGGATTTGGCTGACGTCTATCATCAGCCCAAGCTGTTTGGCCACGGCATCCATCAGTGAGAAAAAACTCACAGATATCATGACGAAAAGGATGCCTTGCGAGGCCATTGATTGACGTGAAAACCAAATCATATCGGGACTTTAGGGGCAAGGGTTGCGTGTTGTCCACTCGTGATCCGGCGTCACCCGTGCACAGGGCCTATTCGTCACCTGTCAGCAAGAACAGCTCGCCTGCGCCTTCAAGCTCTCGAACGCCTGCGACGACAGCGTTCATCGCCTCTTCTGCGTCGGATTCTTTGACTTTGCCGACCGCTTCGATTTCTTCGCGCATCCCGTCTGCCATGCGTTTGGACATATTCGTCAAAATAAACTCGGTCGAGATTGCAGCATCGCCCGTGGCCCCTGCAAGGGCTTTGATCAGCACGTCTTGGTCGACGCCGCGCACAACTTTGGCCACATCGCGCCCGTCTACACGGGTGGCGATATTGGCGAAGGTGAAGATGTTCTTACGCACTTCTTCTGCGAATTCTTTGTCGGTTTCATCCAACCCCTCGAGCACACCATCGCGCGTGGCAGAGGCTGAGAAATTCAAAATTGCGCCAACGCGTTCAGTCGGTGCATCTGAGAAAGCTTGCGCGGGCTGCGCGTCCAGTTTGGCCGCGATGGAAATGCCGATGCGCTGCACCACCTCGGGGGCAATGCCAGACGTGAGCGAGATGGCATAAGCGATCCGCCGCGCGCGTTCGCCGGGCAGCATCGACAACAATTGCGCGGATTTGGAGACTTTGAGTTTGGACAAAAGCACTGCCCCCACTTCGACGCTTTCGTCTTTCAAAATGGGCAAAACGCGGGTGACATCAAGATCGGCTATACGTTCCCAAGGATCGCCGGTCAAAGAGAACCCTGCATTTTTGCGCAATTTTGCCGAAGTTGCCGGCGATATTGCCCCTTCAAGGACGCTCAGCGCGCCCTCTAATCCGCCGGGAAACGACAGGCCGATGGCTTCCAATTCGGTCAAGAATTCTTCAACAACCGCGGTCAGGGTCTCTTTGTCGATGTGGCGCAGGTCTGTCAGCTGATGGGCCAGTTCGACCTGCATTTTTTCTGGGAAGGTCGATAGGGGCAGTTTGACATTTTCAGAGGCGAGCAATTTCACGATGACCGCGGCCTTGGCCTTTTGCGACAGTTTTGTCGGCATCCGCATAACGGGTTCGGGCAGGTCGAAATCGAAATCCCCCATGCCGCCACCACCCCCGTCGTTGCCCCCGAAGGACCCCAGATCGGGCAGGGCGCCCATGTCGCCAAAGTCTTGGGGAAGTCCGTCCACGCCACTGCCTCACATTTGATTCATGCCTTTTGACCAAGATGCACGATCAACCTTAACGCAAAGCTACCAGAGGTTTGAAATTGCATTAAACTTTAGAAGAATTGACAGAAAACGCCCGCAAGCGGATAAACCGTGCGGGCGTCTGTTTTGGGGCTCGAGCGGGATTGGCCCCAGCCTTTTCGTAAGCCGGTTTAGCTTTCGCCGAACACGCGCTTGAAGATCGTATCAACATGTTTGGTGTGGTAACCCATGTCGAATTTCTCTTTGATCTCATCCGCACCCAGAGCCGCGACGACTTCAGCGTCGGCCAGCAAAAGTTCTTGGAAATCAAGACGATGTTCCCAAACTTGCAAGGCATTGCGTTGGACCATGGAATAGGCGGCTTCGCGAGACACACCAGCTTGGGTGAGCGCCAAAAGCACGCGCTGCGACATCACCAGACCGGGGAATTTGTTCATGTTGTCGAGCATGTTTTCAGGGAAGATGAGCATTTTTTCGATCACGCCTGTCAAACGCTTCAAGGCGAAGTTCAGGGTGATGGTCGCGTCTGGCGCGATGGTGCGCTCAACGGAGGAATGCGAAATATCGCGCTCGTGCCACAAAGCCACGTTTTCCATCGCAGGGATCACAGCCATACGCACGAGGCGTGCGAGGCCTGTGAGGTTTTCTGTGAGGATCGGGTTCTTTTTGTGCGGCATCGCGGACGAGCCTTTTTGGCCCATAGAGAAAAATTCAGCCCCTTCAAGCACTTCTGTGCGTTGCATGTGGCGGATCTCGATGACGATGTTTTCCATGGAGGATGCGATCACACCCAGCACGGCAAAGTACATCGCGTGGCGATCGCGCGGAATAACTTGCGTGGAAATAGGCTCAGGCGTCAAGCCAAGCTGCGCGCACACATGTTCTTCAACACGCGGGTCAACATTGGCGAATGTGCCGATGGCGCCAGAAATCGCACCGGTGGCAATCTCAGCGCGCACCGCGATAAGACGGGCCAAGTTGCGATCCATTTCGGCGTAGAAACGCGCGAATGTCAGACCCATTGTGGTCGGCTCGGCGTGGATGCCGTGTGAGCGGCCAACGCGGACCGTGTTTTTGTGCTCAAACGCACGTGTTTTCAACGCGGCGAGCAAGCCTTTGACATCCTCGATCAAGATGTCAGTGGCGCGCACAAGCTGCACGTTCAAACAGGTGTCAAGCACGTCAGAAGAGGTCATGCCTTGGTGCACAAAACGCGCCTCGTCAGAGCCCACATGTTCGGCCAAATGCGTCAAGAACGCGATGACGTCATGTTTGGTTACGGCTTCGATTTCGTCGATGCGCGCCACGTCGAATTCAACGTCTTTGGCTTTCCAAACGGCGTCGGCGTTTTCGCGGGGGATCACACCAAGATTGGCCATGGCTTCACAGGCGTGTGCTTCGATTTCGTACCAGATTTTGAACTTTGTAGCGGGTTCCCAGATGTCGACCATCTCTTTGCGGGAGTAACGGGGGATCATAGGCTTGCCCTTTGTATCTGCTGTGGAGTTGCCGCGTCTTTAGAACGAACAGGGCGTGGGGGCAAGAGGGAGGACATGTTCTTGGGCTTGGCGTCAAAGTTTCGCAAAGAATCAGGTCAAACTGTGTTACCTTTACGTGGTGAAAGCCGCCCTGGGAAAAACTGATGTTTGAATTCGCGAATCCAAAAGTTATGGCCTTAGCAGACACTGTCTATGACAAGGTAAAATCCTCTGGGGTTGCTGTCTGGCTTATGAAGGGAAATGATCTTCACATCATTGGTCATATTAATGGGCCAGTTGGGCGTGAATTTGACCGCATTTTGCCACCAAAATATACCATCGGCCATGTGGTTTTCGAGATGAACAAGACCTTGGTGATTGATGATGCGCTGACACACCCTTTGGTGGGCAAAACAGGCGCTGTCGAAGATATGGGAATCATGGCCTATTTGGGCACGCCATTTCACTTGAACGGTGTGCCTGTCGGGGGCATTTCTGCAGTGCATCAACACGCACGTCGTTGGGACGCTGTCGATATCACGCTTCTTGAAGAGGCTGCTCAAGCTTTGTCAAAACTGGCCTCCGAGGCGTCCTCTATCGTGACGGGACGTTGACGTTACGCGGCCCAAACGTTGATGGCGTTGGTGATGTCGAGCAACCATCTGAGCACCCCAATCAGGAACGCTTTGACACTCAGGAACGCTTTGACATCGGCACCGCTTAAATCCAAGCGCATCAAAGCAGAAATCAGACAAGACACCGTCAAAGTTTGGGTGTGCACGGGTGCTTGGGTTCGCACGGGGGCAATGGCGCGCCCCCATGCGTCTCAATGGCTTTGATGTTAGAACCTCGTCACCCCGTAAATCGGCGCTAAGCCAACCGTGTTTTAACTGTCGATTGGCGCTCTAAGGTCTTGTGAACAGGACATTTATCCGCAATCTCCAGCAGTTTGGTGCGTTGTGCCTCGTCCAGATCGCCTGTCAACGTGATGATGCGCTCGAAGGTATCGATTTTTTCAGTGCTTTTGGTCTCAGCACTTGAGGCGCCTGCGTTCGCGGTTTCCGTGGCATGGCATTTGGCGTGGCTGATATCGACGCTCACCCCCGTCAGCTGCCAGTTTTTGCGTCGCGCATACATGCGGATGGTCATCGACGTACAGGCTCCCAAACCCGCCGACACCAAACCGTAAGGCGAGGGGCCTTTGTTGGTGCCGCCAAAGCTGACGGGCTCGTCTGCCAACAGGTGATTGTCGCCCGATTGAATGTCTTGCAAAAACCCGCTCGGGTCCGCTTCGGTCACGCGCAAAATGCCTTCTGGGATGGCGGGGTTCACGGCCTCTACTGGGGCTGGCAGATAGCGTTTCGACCACGCCGCAATCACATCGGCTGCGTATTCTGCATCACTGGCGCGGCTGATCAAATGATCCGCATCGTCCAAAGTGACAAAACTTTTAGGATGCTTGGCCGCCATAAAAATTTGGCTGGCATTATCGATGCCCACGATCCGATCATTTGGCCCGTGCAACACCAACAGCGCTGCTTTCAAATTGCTTAATGCTGGCGTCAACTCGCCTTTGGCCACATCCTCCAAGAATTGCTTGCCGATGCGAAACGGACGCCCGCCCAAGTCGACCGAAGCCACGCCGTCTTTGATGATCTTGGGCAAAGCATCGCCAAAATTATGGGTCACATGCTCAGGATCAAAAGGCGCACCGATGGTGACGACGCCTTTGATGCCTTGCAACTCTTGGCTGGCGCGGATCACCGCTGCCCCGCCCAGCGAGTGCCCAATCAACAAGGATGGCGCCATGCCGCGCTCGGCCAATGCGCCGGCAGCTGCGACCAAATCGGATACGTTTGAGGTAAAGTTGGTGTTCTCGAATTCACCTTCGGAATGACCTAAACCCGTGAAATCAAAGCGCAACACAGCGATGCCCATGGCTGCCAAGCGGCCCGCGATGCGCCGTGCTGCGGGGATGTCTTTGGAACAGGTAAAACAATGCGCAAACAGCGCCGTGGCGTGATGCGGCCCCGCGGGCAAATCAAGACGCGCGGCCAATTGGTGACCGCCGTGGCCGGTGAAGGTAAGCTTTTCGGTGGGCATGCTATGTTCCTTTGCGTTTGACACGAAACTGGTCTGTCTTCCCCCACATCACAAGCCCCCTCACGCGATGGTGAGGCAAGGTGTGTGACACACACACACAGTGTGATACGAGGTGTGTGACACAAACTGTGTGACGCAGTGTTTGTGTTACGCAAACGCGCGACGCTTCAAGCGGCTAGGTTTATATCTTGATCATGGCGACACAAGGCAGTCGCAAAGTGTTGCGACATCCTGCTTGAATTGGCAAAATCAACATGCCCGAATTTTCGATATAACAGTCCAAGCCATCCAAGTTCTGCATCTTATGCAATCGCAGCGAATGGCAGGATTGAGCGGCGATCTCAACTGGTCGACGCAACACACTGTGCGAACTTCTCTGCTGGCGTCTGATATTGCAAGGTCTTGAGAGGC